>NZ_JAALDV010000057.1:0-12637 GCF_014145045.1 Dietzia sp. DQ12-76 | reverse complement strand
TCCGCCGCAGACGCATGGAAGACGCCTAGGCGGTGCAGTCGCGCCCCGTGCCGGCGACCGCGGTCGTGAGGTCGGCCGCGCATGACCTGCGGGCCGCCGGTGTCGACTCCGCCGTCGTGGAGGCGCAGCTGATCTGCGCGCATGTCCTCGGGATAGACCGCTCCGCGCTTCCACTGGCCGACGCGGTGGACGCCTCCCGGCTCGCGGAGATCAACCGGATGATCGCTGCCCGCATCGCCGATCGCACTCCGATCCAGTACCTCCTCGGGCGGGCCGTGTCGGGCCGTCTGGATCTCGCGGTCGGGCCCGGTGTCTTCATCCCCAGGCCCGAGACCGAGCTGCTCGTGGAGGACACGCTGGCCGCGCTCCCCGCATCGGGCGACGGACCGGGCCCGATCGTCGTGGACCTCTGTGCCGGTAGCGGAACGCTCGCCCTCGAGATCGCCCATGCCCGACCCGATGCCCGGGTCCACGCCGTGGAACTGCACGAGCCGGCGCTGGCGTGGCTGCGGCGCAACGCCGTCGAGCGGGAAGCCGCGGGGGACACTCCACTCGTGGTGCACTCCGGGGACGCGACGGACCCCGGCATCCTGGCGGAACTGCGGGGTCGGGTCGACGCGGTGGTGTCCAACCCGCCGTACATCCCGCGTACCGACGAACTCCCTGCGGAGGTCCTCGGGCACGAACCGGCGACCGCGCTGTTCGGCGGAGTCGACGGTCTCGCCGTCATCGCGCCGCTCGTCGGTGTCGCGGCCGCGCTCCTGGCACCGGGGGGTCACCTCGCGGTGGAGCACGACGAGGAGACCGGCGCCGCCGTCGCGGCGGTGGTCGAGGCGCAGGGACGCTTCGGTACCGTGGAACAGCACACCGACCTCGCCGGACGTCCGCGGTTCGTCACCGCGACCAGACTCGGCGATCGTGACGACGACGACGAGCTCGATCCGACAGTCCGGAAGGGGACCACCCGGTGACCATCACCTATGACTGCACCGAGGACACCGGTCGAGAGGTCGGCCTCAGTTCCGCGGCCGCTGCACTGCGTGCCGGTCGGCTCGTCGTGACGCCCACGGACACCCTCTACGGCATCGCGGCCGACGCCTTCGATCCCGATGCGGTCACCCTTCTGCTCTCCGCCAAGCGGCGCGGACCGGACATGCCCGTGCCCGTCCTGGTGGGCTCCTGGGAGACCATCGACGGCCTGGTCGTGAGCACGCCGGCGACGGCACGGGACCTCATCCGGGCGTTCTGGCCCGGCGGACTGAGCCTGATCGTGCACCAGGCACCGTCCCTCAACTGGAACCTGGGACACACCCAGGGCACCGTGATGCTCCGGATGCCGCTGCATCCCGTCGCGATCGAGTTGCTCCGCGAGGTCGGGCCGCTCGCCGTCTCCAGCGCCAACGTCTCCGGGCAGCCCCCGGCGACCACGGTCGCCGAGGCTCGCGACCAGCTGGGCGACTCGGTCGCCGTCTATCTGGATGGCGGTCCGTGCTCGGTCGGCCAGCCCTCGACGATCGTCGACCTCACGGGACCGTCGCCCCGGATCGTCCGGGAGGGGGCCGTGAGCGCAGAGCGCGTCGGGGAGGTCCTGAACACCGACGCCGCGTCTCTGCGCGGCTGACCGGGGTGATCTGAGCGTGGGCATAGGGGTTCCGTTCCGCGAGCTCCTGCTCATCGCGGTCACGGCGGGCCTGGTCACGTTCGCCGTCACAGGTCTGGTCAGAGGAGTCGCACCAGCGATCGGGGGACTGGCCTACCCCCGCGACAGGGACGTGCACGTGGTGCCGACGCCCCGCCTCGGCGGGGTCGGCATCTTCACCGGAATGCTGGTCGCCGTCTACCTGTCCGCGCAGCTCCCCGCTCTCAACCGGGCGTTCCCGCCGTTCGCCCCGGACGTCGAGGCGACGATCATCGCGGGCGGGGTGATCGTGCTGGTGGGCATCGTCGACGACATCCTCGGCCTCGGTGCTGTCACGAAACTCGCAGGTCAAGCGGCGGCGGCGGGCGTCCTGGTGGCCATGGGCGTGTCCTGGAACCTGGTGTACATCCCGTTCGGGGACGGCAACATCCTGGTCCTGGATCAGCTCCAGGCGGGGCTGCTCACCGTGGTCTTCACGCTGGCCATCGTCAACGCGATGAACTTCGTCGACGGTCTGGACGGCCTCGCCGCCGGGCTCGGTGCCATCGCGGCCACCGCGATCTGCGTGTTCTCCGTCGGGATCATGCTCGACCAGGGAGGCACGGTCGGGGCGTACCCCCCGGCCCTCGTCACGGCGGTCCTCGCCGGGGCGTTGCTGGGCTTCCTGCCGCACAACTTCCAACCGGCGCGGATCTTCATGGGTGATTCGGGGTCGATGCTGATCGGCCTGGTCCTCGCCGCGGCCTCCACCAGCGCGTCAGGGAAGATCTCCCAGAGCCTGTACGGGCCACAGGAGATGATCGTCCTGCTCTCGCCGATGATCGTCGTCGCGGCGGCGATGTTCGTCCCGATGCTCGACCTCGTGATGGCGGTGGTCCGTCGGGTGGGCGCCGGCCGCAGCCCCTTCGCCCCGGACAAGATGCATCTCCATCACCGTCTGCTGGATCTGGGTCACTCCCATCGGCGGGTCGCGCTCGTGATCTACGCGTGGGTCTCGCTCATCGCGTTCGGTGCCGTCGGCGCGACCATGCTCCCGACCGAGGTGATCGTCCCGCTCGCCGCCGCCGGGCTCATCTCGGTCCTGGCCGCCACCCTGGTCCCGAGGTTGAGGAGTGCGCGGGGCGAACGCGGAACCGTCGAACCAGGGGGCTCGGGTTAGGCTGCTGGTCATGACGGACACTCCCGCGACACCCGCGCAGCCCGCCGACAGTCCCCACACCGCAGGTCTCCGCAAGGCGGTCCGATTCGGCGCCCTGGCGCTGGCCGTCCTCGCCGTGGTCGGTGCCGCGGTGTGGACCGCGATCGACGGGACCCCTGGGCTGTGGGGCGCGCTGATGGGAGCCGCCGTGGGCGGTGCGTTCGTGCTCACCACGGCGATCGTGGTCATCGCCACGGCGCACTCGGCTCCGCAGACGACCGCGGCCGTCGTCCTGGGGACCTGGCTGGTCAAACTCCTCGCGGCGATGGGTATCGTCGCCGCGCTCTCGAGGTTCGATTTCTACTCGCGCCCCGCCTTCGCGGTCACGGTCATCGCCGCGCTCATCGTGGTGCTGGCGGTGGAGACGGGGGCCATCCTCAAGACCCGTGCGCCCTACGTGGAGCCCGCCGCCACCTGACGGGTCCCCCTGTGTCCCCGTGCCGAGACCAGGATGTTATTCTCATCGACGGTGAGACGAGCACGTCACCGGGCTGCTTCGCGGCCCGAGGCGTTCGCGCTGAATCCCAATACGGCCGCGATCATCGGGCCACTCGTACCGAACGCGCTCGGGCGCACGTCGCCCAACACGACCAGGGGAGAACACACTGAGTACCACGCTTCTGGCCTTCAAGGGCGAGTTTCATCCCCCGAACATCGACTATGAGTTCTTCCCCTCCCAGCAGTGGTTGACCGGTTTCGCCGGTGACGCGTTCGTCCTGGACCGGCTCATGATCATTCGGCTGCTCATGACGGTGGTCCTGCTGGGCTTCTTCATGATCGCCATGCGGAACCCCAAGCTGGTCCCGCGCGGGGTCCAGAACTTCGCCGAGATCTGCCTGGACTTCGTCCGGGTCCACATCGCGGAGGAGATCCTGGGCAAGGAGCAGGGGCGCCGTTTCCTGCCGGTCATCGCGACCATCTTCTTCGCGGTCTTCGCGATGAACCTCCCGACGATCATCCCGGGCCTCAACATCTCGCCCAACGCCAGGATCGGCTTCCCGCTGATGCTCGCCGTCCTGGGCTACGTGACCTTCATCTACGCGGGGTCCAAGAGGTACGGCTTCGCCAAGTTCATCAAGGCGAGTGTGGTGATCCCGGGGCTTCCCCCGGCGCTGCACATCCTGGTGGTGCCGATCGAGTTGGTGTCGACGTTCATCCTCCGCCCGGCCACGCTGACCATTCGTCTCATGGCCAACATGCTGGCGGGGCACCTGATCATCGTCCTGCTGTTCAGTGCCACGAACTTCTTCTTCTGGCAGTTGAACGGCTGGTCGCTGCTGGCGGTGGGCACCTCGGTGCTCTCGGTCGCCTTCACGCTGTTCAAGCTGCTGGTCCTCTTCCTCCAGGCCTACATCTTCGCGCTGCTGGTCTCGGTGTACATCGATCTCGCACTCCACGCGGAGAGCCACTAGACCCCGGGCCCCCGGGCCCGGCACGACCATCCCGTCTACCCGACACATCACGTCCGACCGGTGCGGAGAAGCCCGCACCGGCCATCTGAAAGGGAACTCCCATGGACATCGTCACTCTCGCCCAGGCCACCGAGCAGACCGTCAGCGGCTACGGTGCGATCGGCTACGGCCTCGCCGCCATCGGCCCCGGCATCGGCATCGGCATCCTCGTCGGCAAGACCGTCGAGGGCATGGCCCGCCAGCCCGAGATGGCCGGCACCCTCCGTACCACGATGTTCCTCGGCATCGCCTTCACCGAGGCGCTCGCCCTGATCGGTATCGTCGCCGGCTTCCTGTTCTGATCGACGACCACCGACCTCGTAGGGACGCACCATGAACAACGTCATCGCCATCTTGGCGGCCGAGGGTGGAGAATCACTCCCCCTGGAGGACAGCCCCAACCCGCTGCTTCCTCCGCTGTATGACATCGTCTGGTCGCTCATCCCGCTCGCCGTCATCCTGTGGCTCTTCTGGAAGTTCATCCTCCCGAAGTTCCAGCAGGTCCTCGACGAGCGCTCCGAGCGCATCGAAGGCGGTCTGCGTCGTGCCGAGCAGACCCAGGCCGAGGCGAAGGAAGAGCTGGCCAAATACAAGGCCCAACTCGCCGAGGCGCGCAGCGAAGCGGCCAAGATCCGCGACGACGCGCGCGCGCAGGGTCAGCAGATCCTCGCGGACATGAAGTCGGAGGCGCAGGCGGAGAGCGACCGCATCATCGCCTCCGGTGAGCAGCAGCTCGCCGCTCAGCGGCAGCAGATCATCGCCGAGCTCCGCAGCGACCTGGGTCGTCAGTCCGTGGACCTCGCCGAGCGGCTGATGGGTGAGCAGCTGTCGGATCCGGTCCGGCGCTCGGGCACCATCGATCGCTTTCTGGCGGACCTCGACCGGATCCCCGGCGCGGGCAGGAACTAAGGGAAGTGGAGCCGATGCACGCAGCGAGTCGCGAAGCGCTCGACCAGACCCGGAGCACACTGGAGCAGACCCTGGCGGCGAACCCGTCCGGGGGAGCGACCGGAGCGAAGGTGGGCCAGGAACTCTTCGAGGTCGTGGGCGTCCTCGAGGACAACCGTGCCCTCCGGGTGTCCGTCGCCGACACCGCGGCCCCGGTGGAGGCCCGACAGGACCTGGTCCGTGGGGTGTTCGGGTGGAAGGTCGACCAGGCGACCCTGGACCTTCTCCTCGCTGCGGTGTCCCAGGACTGGTCCACCCCTCGCGAGCTGCGGGAGGGTCTGGTCCTCCTCGGCCGGGAGGCGCTCCTGCGCTCGGCCGACCAGCAGGGCCAGCTCCAGACCGTCGAGGACGAGCTGTTCAGGCTCGGGCGGATCGTCGCCGGGGATCCCCAGTTCGAGCAGCTCCTGGCCGATCGGACCGCCGACGTGGGAGCCAGGCGCGGCCTGCTCGCCGAGGTGCTGTACGGCAAGGTCACGGCGGTGACCGAGGCTCTGGCCTCCCAGGCGGTGGCTCGGCCGTCGGGTATGCCCGCGGACGACATCATGGCGGTCTCGGTGCAGGCCGCGGAGTTGCGCGGCCGGTCCGTCGCCGTGGTGACCAGCGCGGAGCCGCTGACCGGACAGCAGTCGGATGATCTCCGGGCCCGACTGGCGTCGTTGTACGGGCGGGAGATCGCCATCCACAACGATGTCGACCAGTCCCTTCTGGGCGGCGTCGTCGTCCGGGTCGGAGACGAGATCATCGACGGTAGCGTGGCAGGACGGCTCGACGCCATGCGTCGGTCCCTCCGCTGACCTGCCGGGCCGGCACAAGACGAGCTGCGACTCGGCCGTGTTCCAGCGGTAGTGGCTCACGTAAACACCCATAAAGCACATCCCGACTTTGAGAGCAGGAATGACATGGCGGAGTTGACGATCTCCTCCGAAGAGATCCGCAGCGCGATTGCGAACTACACCTCGACCGTTTCGACCGACGCGACGAAGGAGGAGGTCGGCGTCGTCGTCGACACCGGTGACGGCATCGCGCACATCAGCGGCCTCCCCTCGGCGATGGCCAACGAGCTGCTGGAGTTCCCCGGCGGGATCCTCGGTGTCGCACTGAACCTCGAGGACCGGGAGATCGGCGCGGTCATCCTCGGCAACTTCGACGAGATCGCCCAGGGCCAGGAGGTGCGCCGCACCGGGGACGTCCTCTCCGTCCCCGTCGGCGACGGCTTCCTCGGCCGTGTGGTCAACCCGCTCGGCAAGCCCATCGACGGCCGCGGCGAGATCGAGTCCGCGGGCACCCGCGCACTCGAGCTCCAGGCGCCGTCGGTCCTGGAGCGTCAGCCCGTCGAGGAGCCGATGCAGACCGGCATCAAGGCCATCGACGCCATGACCCCCATCGGCCGCGGACAGCGTCAGCTGATCATCGGCGACCGCAAGACCGGCAAGACCGCGGTCTGCATCGACGCGATCCTCAACCAGAAGGCCAACTGGGAGTCGGGCGACAAGACCAAGCAGCTGCGCTGCATCTACGTCGCGATCGGCCAGAAGGGCTCGACCATCGCGGGCGTCAAGGCGACGCTCGAGGAGCACGGCGCGATGGAGTACACCACCATCGTCGCGGCCCCCGCCTCCGACTCCGCCGGCTTCAAGTGGCTCGCCCCCTTCACCGGGTCGGCCATCGGCCAGCACTGGATGTACGAGGGTGCGCACGTCCTGGTCGTGTTCGACGACCTGTCCAAGCAGGCCGACGCCTACCGCGCGATCTCGTTGCTGCTGCGCCGCCCGCCGGGCCGCGAGGCTTACCCGGGTGACGTCTTCTACCTGCACTCGCGGCTGCTCGAGCGCTGCGCCAAGCTCTCCGACGACATGGGCGGGGGCTCGCTGACCGGCCTGCCGATCATCGAGACCAAGGCCAACGACGTCTCCGCGTTCATCCCGACCAACGTCATCTCCATCACCGACGGCCAGGTCTTCCTCGAGTCGGACCTGTTCAACCGCGGTGTGCGCCCCGCCGTCAACGTCGGTATCTCCGTCTCCCGCGTCGGCGGCGCCGCCCAGACCAAGGGCATGAAGAAGGTCTCCGGGTCCCTGCGTCTCGACCTGGCCGCGTACCGCGACCTCGAGTCGTTCGCGACCTTCGCCTCCGACCTCGACGCCGCGTCCAAGGCGCAGCTCGAGCGCGGTCAGCGTCTGGTCGAGATCCTCAAGCAGGACCAGAACTCCCCGGTGGCGGTCGAGGACCAGATCGTCTCGATCTACCTCGCCGGCGAGGGCTTCTACGACACGGTCCCCGTCGAGGACGTCCGTCGGTTCGAGGGCGAGCTGCTCGAGAGCCTGCGGCACTCCGCGGCCGACGTCTACAGCCAGATCGACGGCGGCGCCGCTCTCTCCGACGAGTCAAAGGCGACACTCGAGGCCAAGACCAACGAGTTCAAGGAGGGCTTCGTCGCCTCCGACGGTTCCCGCGTGGTCAACGAGCCCGAGGCCGAGGCGCTCTCGGAGGACGAGATCGATCGTGAGACCCTCACGGTCACCAAGAAGAAGAAGGCCTGAGGCCTCGAGATGACAGCCATCCGATTCAAGGCCGAGAGGAGAGTGATCTGAAGTAATGGCGAACATGCGTGAACTGCGCGACCGGATCAAGTCCGTCAACTCGACCAAGAAGATCACCAAGGCCCAGGAGCTGATCGCCACCTCGCAGATCTCCAAGGCCCAGGCGAGGGTCGAGGCCGCTCAGCCCTTCGCCGATCAGATCACCGCCATCCTGACCGATCTCGCCAGCGCGTCGTCGGTCCAGCACAGGATGCTCAACGAGCCGGAGGACGCCACGCGCTCGGCCGTGCTGGTGGTGACGTCGGACCGCGGGATGTGTGGTGGGTACAACCACAACGTCCTCAAGGAGGCCGCCGAACTCATCGCGTTCCTCGAGGAGTCCGGCCGCGAGGTCGACATCTACGTGCTGGGCAACAAGGGCATCGTGTACTACACGTTCCGCGAGATCGAACTGGCGGGATCGTGGCACGGGCACTCCCAGAAGCCCGACTACCAGGAGGCCCGTCCGGCCTTCCAGCTCCTGTCCGCCGCGTTCGCGGCCGGGGGAGAGGCGACGTTCGACGCGACGGAGTTCCTCGGCAGCGACTACACCGGCGACACCACCCGCAAGGGCGTCGACGAGGTCCACATCGTCTACACCCAGTTCAAGTCCATGCTCACGCAGACGCCGCGTGCGAGGCGTCTGGCCCCGATCGAGACCCGTGTCGAGGTCGAGGAGCTGGATCTGGGCGAGGACATGCTCGACACGTCCAAGACGGACTTCAAGCCCGAAGTCACGTTCGAGCCCGACGCGGATACCCTCCTCGACAACCTCCTCCCGAGGTACATGTCGACGCGGGCGTTCGCATCGCTGCTCGAGTCGGCGGCATCGGAATCGGCCGCGCGACGCACGGCCATGAAGTCCGCGACGGACAACGCGACCGAACTGGTGGAAGGCCTGAGCCGCGAGGCCAACCAGGCCCGCCAGGCACAGATCACCCAGGAAATCAGCGAGATTGTCGGTGGCGCTGGTGCGCTCGCCGCTAGCGCAGGAAGTGACTAAGCAATGACCACAGCTGTTACCGATCAGAGCGCGACGGGCACGGCCGGTCTCACCGGTCGGGTCGCCCGCGTCCTGGGCGCGGTCGTCGACGTGGAGTTCCCGCGCGGCGCCCTCCCGGCCCTCTTCAACGCCCTGACCACCGAGATCACCCTGGAGGCCGTGGCCAAGACGGTGACCTTCGAGGTCGCCCAGCATCTCGGCGACAACATGGTCCGCTGCATCTCCATGCAGTCGACCGACGGACTCGTCCGTGGCGCGGAGGTCGTCGACTCGGGTAAGCCGATCTCGGTCCCCGTGGGCGACGTCGTCAAGGGCCACGTCTTCAACGCCCTCGGCGACTGCCTCGACGCGCCCGGCACCGGCCGTGACGGTGAGCAGTGGGGTATCCACCGCGAGCCGCCCGCCTTCGACCAGCTCGAGGGCAAGACCGAGATCCTCGAGACCGGCGTGAAGGTCATCGACCTCCTCACCCCGTACGTCAAGGGTGGCAAGATCGGCCTGTTCGGTGGTGCCGGCGTCGGCAAGACCGTGCTGATCCAGGAGATGATCACCCGTATCGCCCGCGAGTTCTCCGGCACCTCCGTGTTCGCCGGCGTCGGTGAGCGCACCCGTGAGGGCACCGACCTCTTCCTCGAGATGGAGGAGATGGGCGTCCTGCAGGACACCGCGTTGGTGTTCGGCCAGATGGACGAGCCGCCGGGGACGCGTATGCGCGTCGCACTCTCGGCGCTGACCATGGCCGAGTACTTCCGCGACGTCCAGGGGCAGGACGTCTTGTTGTTCGTGGACAACATCTTCCGCTTCACGCAGGCCGGTTCCGAGGTCTCGACCCTGCTCGGTCGCATGCCGTCCGCCGTCGGTTACCAGCCGACCCTCGCGGACGAGATGGGCATGCTGCAGGAGCGGATCACCTCGACGCGTGGCCGTTCGATCACCTCGCTGCAGGCGATCTACGTCCCCGCCGACGACTACACCGACCCCGCTCCGGCGACCACGTTCGCCCACCTCGACGCGACCACCGAGCTCTCCCGCTCGATCGCCTCGAAGGGCATCTACCCGGCCGTCGACCCGCTCACCTCGACCTCCCGCATCCTGGAGCCGGGCATCGTGGGGGAGGAGCACTACCGGGTGGCTCAGAACGTCATCCAGATCCTGCAGAAGTACAAGGAGCTCCAGGACATCATCGCCATCCTCGGCATGGACGAGCTCTCCGAGGAGGACAAGGTCACCGTTCAGCGGGCCCGTCGCCTCGAGCGCTTCCTCGGCCAGAACTTCCTGGTCGCGGAGAAGTTCACCGGGCAGGTCGGTTCGGTCGTCCCGCTGTCGGACACCATCGAGGCGTTCGACAAGCTGTGCAAGGGCGAGCTGGACCATCTCCCGGAGCAGGCGTTCAACGGTATCGGCGGTCTGGACGACGTCGAGGCGGCCGCCAAGAAGCTCTCGGGGAAGTGACCGCTGACCATGGCTGACATCGAGGTCGAGTTCGTCACGGTCGAGCAACGCTTCTGGTCCGGCACCGCCACCATGGTGGTCGCCAAGACCACCGAGGGCGAGATCGGTATCCAGTCCGGGCACGAGCCGCTGCTCGGCGAGCTGGATGCCGGCGGCACCGTGACGGTCTACACGGACGAGGGCAAGAAGGTCGCCGCGGTGCAGGGCGGGTTCCTCTCCGTGACGGCGAACAAGGTCAGCATCCTCGGCGAGACCGCGGAGTGGGCGGAGTCCATCGACCGGGCCGAGGCCGAGCGCGCACTGTCCGAGGCCGGGGATGACCAGCAGGCTGCCGCCGCCGCGCGCGGTCGTCTCCGGGCGGTCGAGAAGGCCGGCAGCTAGCTGTACGATTCGGTCCTCCCGTGACCTGACGGCCGCGGCCACCGGAAGGGGTTGGGTAGATGGCGATTCCCGGGATCATTCTCGGTGTCGTCGTCCTGCTCGTCCTCGCCCCGGTGGCCGCGGCCGTGGTGTATCGCCTGGTGGTCGTCCGCAGGAATGCCACCTCGGTCCTCGTCAGGAGGGCCGGTGAGGAGTCCTGGCGCCACGGCGCCGTGAGGTATTCCGATACCGATCTGGCCTTCTACCGGTTGGTCAGCGTGAGGTTCGGCGCGGACGTGCGGCTGGACCGGCGGAGCCTCGAGTTGGGCCCCCGGCGACAACCGACCGGCCACGAACTCGATATCGCGGAGTCGGGTGAGGTGATCGTGTCCTTCTCCGGTCACGACCGCAGGCGCGGGATCAGAGAAGGCGAACTCTGTGTGGGTCCGGCCGAGCTGACCGCGTTGTTGGCGTGGGTGGAGGCCTGCTCCACCGACCAGATCCGCTCCCCGGACCGCCGACGGCGGTGACGGTCCCGAGGACCGCGCTCGGCGACGACCGTCCGGGGGTCGTCCCGCACAATCCCGATCTGAGGAGGATCCGTGCGTCTCGTCGTCGCCACATGTCAGGTCGACTACGTCGGCCGTCTGACGGCTCATCTCCCCATGGCGCCCAGGCTGCTGTTGCTCAAGGCGGACGGGTCCGTCAGCGTGCACGCCGACGACCGCGCGTACAAACCCCTCAACTGGATGACGCCACCCTGCTGGCTCGTCGAGCAGGAGCATCCGGAGGATCCTGCGCACCTGCTCTGGGTGGTGGAGAACAAGGCCGGTGAACAGCTGCGGATCACGCTCTCCGAGGTCCACCACGACTCCCGTCACGAGCTGGGTATGGATCCCGGCCTGGTCAAGGACGGGGTCGAGGCCCATCTCCAGGAACTGCTGGCCGAGCACCTGGAGACTCTCGGCCCCGGATACACCCTGGTCCGCCGCGAGTACATGACGGCGATCGGGCCGGTCGACATCCTCGGACGGGACGCCGATGGCGTGACCGTGGCGGTCGAGATCAAACGCCGCGGTGAGATCGACGGCGTCGAACAGCTCACGCGCTATCTGGAACTGCTCAACCGGGACCCGTTGTTGTCCCCGGTGAGAGGGGTGTTCGCGGCGCAGGTGATCAAGCCGCAGGCCAGGACCCTGGCCGAGGACCGGGGTATCCGCTGCGTGACGCTCGACTACGACTCGCTCCGAGGCATCGAGTCGACGGACCTCCGGCTGTTCTGAGGTGAGGGGGCCAGGTGCCGAGACGTCACAGACGCGCGGGGACTGATCGTCCCGCGCCCCGGAGGGACGGCCTCGGGGGCGCCGCACTGGAATCCGGCCCGTCGGGGGATCCGGACGACTACCACGTCCGGCGTGTGCCCGGCTCGCGAGCCGGGAAGCACTATCGCTGTCCGGGATGTGATCAGGTCATCACCGCGGGTTCCCCGCATGTGGTCGCGTGGCCAGACAGACCGGGCGGCGAGGACGACCGGCGCCACTGGCACAGCGGATGCTGGTCCGGGAGGGCGAACCGCGGCCTCACCCGTCGGTGGAGCTGAGCCGACGATCGTCACGCCGCGACTCGTCGAGAAGGGGATCGGCGGGCAGGGGCGGAATGTCCTCGAGGCGGCCGGGGATGGGTTCCAGCCGGGCTCGGATCGTCGCGAGATCGGCGACGATCTGCTCGCGAAGCGACGTCAGCTGCTCGACGTGGGCACGCGCCTTCGAGACGAGAGCCGCCGCCTCGGAGGCGGCCCGGTCGATCGTCCCGCGAGACTGCTCCTCGGCCTCCCGCCGGACGGCCTCCGCGGCGGCCTCCGACGCCTCCCGTCGGTTCCGGTCCTCGAGCAGGGACCGCGTCCTCCTCGCGTCGGAGGCGATGCGGTGATCCTCGTCGATCAGATCGCGACGGCGGGCGGCCTCGAGGTCGAGCCTGCCGGCCTCGCGCTCGGCGGCGAGGACGATC
>NZ_JAALDV010000547.1:0-1008 GCF_014145045.1 Dietzia sp. DQ12-76 | reverse complement strand
CCGAGGACACCGAGCCGGGGTCGCTGCCCCCCGCACCCGCCCGCCCGCCCGCGCAGATCATGGTGCCGTCCGAGGTCTCGCGCGGGGCGCCGGCGGAGTTGGCCATGGCCCACCACGGGTCGGTCTCCAAGGAACGCCGGGCGCTCATCGAGGACGCCCTCAAGTCGGGACGGTTGCGCGCGGTGGTGGCGACGTCGTCCCTCGAGCTCGGGATCGACATGGGCGCGGTGGACCTGGTCGTGCAGGTCGAGTCGCCCCCCTCCGTGGCCTCGGGACTCCAGCGGGTGGGCCGCGCCGGACACCAGGTCGGTGAGGTCTCCCGTGCGGCGGTCTTTCCCAAGCACCGCGCCGATCTCCTCCACAGCGCGGTGACCGTGGAGAGGATGGTCGCCGGTCAGATCGAGGCCATGTCGGTCATCACCAATCCGTTGGACGTCCTCGCGCAACAGACGGTGGCCGCGTGCGCACTCGAGTCGATCGATGTGGAGGACTGGTTCGCCGCCGTCCGGCGGACCGCCCCGTTCGCCGGACTGCCCCGGTCGGCCTTCGACGCGACGCTGGACATGCTGGCGGGAAAGTACCCGTCGGCGGACTTCGCAGAACTCCGGCCGCGCCTCGTGTGGGATCGCGACGCCGGGACGCTGACCGGCCGACCGGGTGCGCAACGCCTCGCCGTCACCTCGGGAGGCACCATTCCCGACCGTGGACTGTTCGGCGTGTTCATGGTGGGGGAGAAGGCGACGCGGGTCGGGGAGCTCGACGAGGAGATGGTCTACGAGTCGAGGGTCGGCGACGTGTTCGCCCTCGGGGCCTCGAGCTGGCGGGTCGAGGAGATCACGCACGACAGGGTGCTGGTCACGCCCGCGCCCGGCGGGACGGGAAGGCTGCCGTTCTGGCTCGGGGACGACCAGGGAAGGCCTGCGGAGCTGGGCCGCGCCCTGGGCGGGTTCCTGCGCGAGGTGGGGCACGGGTCCGACGACGAGGTGGTCCCCCGCCTCGCCGCCGCCG
>NZ_JAALDV010000546.1:0-1523 GCF_014145045.1 Dietzia sp. DQ12-76 | reverse complement strand
TTCCGGCGGACCACCGGCCTCACCCCGGGGCAGTTCCGCCCGGCCACCGTTTCCGGCCCCGGCCACGCCACCTTCCCCGGCCCCGGCCCGGCCACCAGCGCGAGCCTGTCCGATTCGCTACACCAGGCGTCCTGATCGAGCGATTGCGCCGTACGGTGGTGCGGTCGTAAGGTCTTAGGCCAGCCTCACCTAATGGTCAGCCCGCGCCGGATACGTCGGCGCGGCGCCCGGGTGGGTCCTGCCCTGTTCATCGTCTCCAGAATGAGAGAGCCGCCCTGATGCGTTCTCGCGGTGTTGTCCCCTTCCTGATCGCCACCACGGCCGCCCTCGTGCTGTCCGCGTGTGGCTCTCCCGCCGACTCCGACGAGTCCACGGGCGCGACCGCCGCCGGCGGGTCCGGGTCGTTTCCCGTAGTGATCGAGCACGCGCTCGGCACCACCACCATCGACCAGGCGCCCGAGCGGGTGGCCACCGTCGCGTGGGCCAACCACGAGGTGCCGCTCGCCCTGGGTGTCGTCCCGGTGGGCATGGCCGCGGCGACCTTCGGTGACGACGACGGCAACGGCATGCTCCCGTGGGTGGAGGAGCGACTCGAGGAACTCGACGCCGAGCCCCCCGTGCTGTTCGACGAGACCGACGGGATCGACTTCGAGGCCGTCGCCGACACCGACCCGGACGTCATCCTGGCCGCCTACTCCGGTCTGACGCAGGAGGACTACGACACCCTGAGCGAGATCGCCCCCGTCGTGGCGTACCCCGAGGAGGCGTGGGCCACCTCGTGGCGGGACACGATCCGCTTCAACTCCATGGGGATGGGCATGGCGGCCGAGGGCGACGCGCTGGTCGACGAGCTCGACGCCGAGATCGCCGAGGCCGCAGCCGCGCACCCGGAACTCGAGGGCACGCGGACCATGTTCCTCACCCACCTCGACCCGTCCGACCTGAGCACGGTGAACTTCTACACCGCCGCCGACACCCGGGCCGCGTTCTTCGAGGACCTGGGTCTGGCCACGCCGGCCGCCGTGACCGAGGCCTCGGCGAGCGGCAAGTACTCCGGCAGCATCAGCGCCGAGCAGCTGGACCAGTTCGACGACGTCGAGCTGATCGTCACCTACGGCGACCAGAGCCTCGTCGACACCCTGAAGTCCGACCCGCTGCTGTCCCAGATGCCGGCGGTCAAGAACGACGCCATCGTGTTCCTCGACGGCAGCGGCCCGATGGGCACCGCCGCCAACCCCACCCCGCTGGCCATCTCGTGGGTGCTCGACGACTACGTGGCGCAGCTGGCGGAGGCCGTCGGCACCCGCGAGTGAGTCCCCACACCACCGCCCCGTCCGCGCCGGGTGCCGCCACGTCCGCTGTCAGGACGCTGCGGCGCCCGGCGCGGGTACGCGTGGCGTGGCTCCTGGTGACGATCGCCGTCCTCGTCGTCGTCGTCATCGCCTCGGTGTCCATCGGCTCCCGCACGGTCTCCCTCGACGAGATCCTCGCCGCGCTGGGCGGCTCCACCGACGGCCTCGGCG
>NZ_JAALDV010000545.1:0-5604 GCF_014145045.1 Dietzia sp. DQ12-76 | reverse complement strand
GACACGGCGTCCCCGCGCAGCAGCATCCGGGAGGCGACCGAGCGGCCGACCGCCGCGGGCAGGAGCACGCTGGCCCCGCCGTCCGGCATGAGGCCGATGTTGGTGAACGCGAACAGCAGGTACGCGTCGTCGGACATGAGAACGAGGTCGGAGGCCAGCGCCAACGAGACGCCCACCCCCGCCGCCGGACCGTTGACCGCGGCGATCACCGGGACCGGGGCGGTGAGCACCGCGCGGACCAGGGCCGCGGCATTGTCCATGGTGACGTCGGGGCTGGGAGCGTCGGCGGCTCCCTCCCGGATGGACTGCAGGTCCGCCCCGGTGGTGAACGCCGCTCCCTCGCCGGCGAGCACGATGACACGGGTCCCCGCATCCGCACCGTGCTCGGTGATGAGCCCGATCAGCGCGCCGACCGTGTGGTGGTCGAGCGCGTTCATCCGGTCGGGCCGGTTGATGCTGATGGTCGTCACGCCGAGGTCGTCGGTCTCCACCTTGACGGCGTCGCGTCCGGTGGCGGTCATCGGACCGACTCCGCGGCGGCGACCATGCCGGACAGCCGGTCGGTGATGATCGACTCGGCCTCGGTCATCATGCGGTCGACCAGCTCGGCCGCGGTGGGCACGTCGTCGATCAGGCCCTGGCACTGACCCGCCGACCAGATGCCGGCATCCAGATCGCCGTCCTCGAAGACCTTGCGGCCCCGGGCTCCGGCGACGAGGTGCTGGATGTCGGAGAACTCCACGCCCTCGGCCTCCCTGGCCACCACTTCCGCCGAGACGGCGTTCGCCGCGACCCGCGCGGTGTTGTGCAGCGTGCGGAAGATGAGCGTGGTGTCGAGCTCGGAATTGGCGACGATCTGCTGCTTGACCTGGTCCGCGACCGGCGATTCGGCCGTGCACATGAACCGCGTCCCCATGTTGGCGCCGTCGGCCCCCAGGGCCAGTGCGGCCACGAGGCCGCGGGCGTCGGCGATGCCTCCGGACGCCAGCATCGGGATCGTCAGCCGGGCCGCCGCGGCGGGGATGAGAACCAGACCGGGGACGTCGTCCTCACCCGGGTGGCCCGCGCACTCGAAGCCGTCGATCGACACCGCGTCCACACCGAGCTGCTCGGCCTTGAGTGCGTGGCGGACCGAGGTGCACTTGTGGATGACTTTGATGCCGGCCTCGTGGAACACCGGTAGGTGGTCCTTGGGATTGGACCCGGCGGTCTCGACGATCTTCACCCCCGACTCGACGATCGCCTGCCGGTACTCGGCGTACGGGGGCGGGGAGATGGCGGGCAGGATCGTGAGGTTGACCCCGAACGGCTGGTCGGTCATCTCCCGGCAGCGCGCGATCTCGCGGGCCAGGTCCTCGGGCGTCGGCTGGGTGAGCCCGGTGATGATGCCCAGCGCCCCGGCCTCGGACACGGCGGCGGCGAGTTCGGCGCGGCCGACCCACATCATGCCGCCCTGGACGATCGGATGACGGACACCGAACTCCTCGGTGAAACGGGTACGGATCACGGGTGGACCTCCTCGTAGGTGCCACCGGAGGCGGCCTTGGACCGCAGGGACTCCGGCGGGGTGAACCGGTCCCCGTAGCGCTCGGCGAGCTGCTCGGCGCGGGCGACGAAGCCGGGCAGACCGCCCGGGTACTGGTCCATGTAGCGGGCGACGCCACCGGTCCAGCCCGGGAAGCCGATGCCCAGGATCGATCCGACGTTGGCGTCGGTGGTGGTCTCCAGCACGCCCTCGTCGAGGCACTTGACGGTCTCGATCGCCTCGGCGAAGAGCATGCGGTCGATCGCGTCCTGAAGCGGGATCTCGGTGGCACCACCGAAGGCGTCGGCCAGCCCCGGCCACAGTCCGCCCCGTTTGCCGTCGGAGTACTCGTAGAAGCCGGAGCCGCTCGAGCGACCCTTCCGGCCGAACTCGTCGATCATGCGGTCGAGCACGGCGTTACCCGGATGGTCGGGCAGCTCGCGCCCCTCCGCCTTGGCGGCCTCGCGCGTCTCGTCGCGGATCTTGCGGGGCAGGGTCAGGGTGAGCTCGTCCATCAGCGCCAGCACGGGGGCCGGGTATCCGGCCTGCGCCGACGCCTGTTCGATGGTCGGGGCGGGCACGCCCTCGGCGAGCATGGCCATCCCCTCGCTGGTGAAGGTGCCGATGACGCGCGAGGTGAAGAACCCGCGGGAGTCGTTGACGAGGATGGGGGTCTTGCCGATCTGCGCGACCAGGGCCAGAGCGCGCCCGAGGGCATCCTCCGAGGTCTCGGCCCCCTTGATGATCTCGACCAGCGGCATCTTGTCGACGGGCGAGAAGAAGTGCAGGCCGATGAAGTCGGCCGGCCGGTCCACGCCGCCCGCGAGCATGGTGATGGGAAGGGTCGAGGTGTTGGAGCACAGCAGCGCATCCGGGGCGATGTGTGGCGCGATCTCCGCGAACACCGTCTTCTTGACCTCGGGGTCCTCGAACACGGCCTCGATCACGGCCTGCGCGCCCGCGGCCGCGGCCGGGTCGGTGGTGGGGGTGATGCGCGCCAGGAGCGCCTCGCCCTTCGCCTGCGCGGCGTCACGGGCCGGGCCCTCGGCGGCGCGGGCCACGGTCTTGGCGACCAGTTTTTCCGAGTAGCCCCTGCCCCGCTCGGCCGCGGCCTGGTCGACGTCCTTCAGGACGACCTCCATCCCGGCCTTGGCACAGACATAGGCGATGGCGGCACCCATCATCCCGGCGCCCAGGACGACCACCTTCCTCACCGGCGCGCGGTCGGCGGACCCGTGCTTCCCGGCCAGCCCGTTGGCCTTCTGCAGGTCGAAGAAGAACGCCCGGATCATGTTCTTGGCGGTCTGGCCGGTGGCCAGCCGGGCGAAGTAGCGGGCCTCGATCGTCGAGGCCGCGGCGAAATCGACGCCGGCGCCTTCGACGGCGGCCGCCATGATCGCCACTGGGGCGGGGTAGGGGGCGCCCTTGAGCTGTTTCCGCAGCATGGCGGGGAACGCGGGCAGGTTGCCCGCGAGCGCTGGGCTCGAGGGGGTCCCCCCGGGCATGCGGTAACCCTTCCGGTCCCACGGCTGGGTGGCCGCGACCGGGTCGTCGGCGTTGGCGGCGATCCACGCCTTCGCCGCGGGGATCAGGTCATCCGGGCTCGCGACGAGGTCGTCGACCAGTCCGAGCTCACGGGCCTTGCCCGGGCGCAGGCGCCTGCCCTCGAGCAGCACCTCCATCAGGGCCGTGACCACCCCGAGCATGCGCACGGTGCGGACGATCCCGCCGCCCCCGGGCAGCAGACCTAGGCTCACCTCGGGCAGGCCCAGCTGGATGGACGGGGAGTCCACGACGATGCGGTGGTGGGTCGCCAGCGCGATCTCGAGCCCGCCGCCGAGCGCGGCGCCACCGATCGCGGCCACGACCGGCCTGCCCAGCGTCTCCAACCTGCGCAGAGGGGCCTTCGCCCGCTCCACGGTGTCGACCGCCAGGTCCGCCCCGTCGGCCGGGATGCTCAGGATGTCGCCGAGGTCGCCGCCGGCGAAAAACGACTTCTTGGCCGAGGTCAGGACGACGCCCGTGATGTCGTCGACCTCCTCCTCGAGTCGGTCCACGGCGGCCTCCATCGAGGCCAGGTAGTTCGCGTTCATGGTGTTGGCGCTCTGATCGGGATCGTCCATGGTGAGGACGACAACGCCGTCGGAATCGCGCTCGTACGAGATGGTGTTGGTGTATTCGCTGCTCATTGGGTGTTCTCGTCCTTGTATGGCGTCAGGCCGGCGGCTGGGTCTACAGACGTTCGATGATGGTGGCGATCCCCATGCCGGCGCCCACGCAGAGTGTCGCCAGGGCGAAGCGGGCGTCGCGGCGCTCCAGTTCGTCGAGTGCGGTGCCGAGGATCATCGCGCCGGTGGCGCCGAGGGGGTGGCCCATGGCGATCGCGCCACCGTTGACGTTGATCTTGTCCATCGGGACGTCGAGGTCCTTGGCGAACTTCATGGGTACGGCGGCGAACGCCTCGTTGACCTCGAACAGGTCGATGTCGTCGATCGTCAGTCCCGCCTTGGCCAACGCCTTACGCGCGGCCGGGGTGGGACCGGTGAGCATGATCGTCGGTTCCGATCCCACGACCGCGGCGGACACGATCCGTGCCCGCGGCGTCAACCCGTTCCGCTCACCCGCGGCGGCGTTGCCGACGAGCAGCGCGGTCGCGCCGTCGACGATCCCCGAGGAGTTGCCCGCGTGGTGGACGTGGTCGATCCGCTCGACCCAGTGGTACTTCTGCAGCGCGACGGCGTCGAACCCGGCCTGGTCCCCGAGCGCGGCGAAGGACGGGCGGAGGGCCGAGAGGTCGTCCGCGGTGGTCCCGCGGCGGATGTGCTCGTCATGGTCGAGGACCAGCCGACCGGCCACGTCGACCACCGGCACGACCGAGGCGGCGAACCGACCGTCGTCCCACGCGGCCGACGCCAGTTCCTGGGAGCGGGCGGCGAACTCGTCCACGTCGCGGCGGGTGAAGCCCTCGATGGTGGCGATGAGGTCGGCACCGATGCCCTGGGGGACGAACGAGGTCTCATAGTTGACGCGGGGATTCTGCGCCCAGGCGCCGCCGTCGGAGCCCATGGGCACGCGGGACATCGACTCGACTCCGCCGGCGATGACCAGGTCCTCCCAGCCGGCGCGGACCTTCTGTGCGGCCAGGTTGACCGCCTCGAGCCCGGAGGCGCAGAAACGGTTCTCCTGCACACCGGCGACGGTCTGCGGTAGCCCTGCGGCGAGGGCGGCGACGCGCGGCAACACCGCGCCCTGCTCGCCCACTGGTCCCACGATCCCCATGACCACGTCCTCGATCTGCGCGGGGTCGAGGCCGGGGTTCCGCTCGACGATCGACCGCAGGACCCCGACCGCGAGATCGATCGGGGCGACGCTGTAGAGCGAACCGCTGGACTTTCCCTTGCCGCGTGGCGTGCGCACCGCGTCGAAGATGTAGGCATCGGGCACTGACATGGCGGGGTGTCCCCTCTCGGGTCGGTCGATCCGCACGGTCGGCTCGACTCACTCGCATGGATTCGATCACATATATCTGTGAATTCGGGTTTACTATCTCCACTGTATTGCTTGTTGTCAAGATCACACCCCGAACCGCCATCACGAGATCCGAGAGGCCATGACGTCTCCTTCCGCTCCACCCACGTGGTTCCCGGACGTACCTCCTCCGGGTTCGCGACGTGCGGAGATCGCACTGGTCGCGGCCGAGGAGTTCACGCGGCGCGGGTACCACGCGACCCGCGTGGAACACATCGCACACCGCCTCGCCCTGACCCCCGGTGCGTTGTACCGCCATGTTCCGGGCAAGTACGCGATGTTCCGTGACGCGGTCGCCACACTCGTCGCCGAACTCGACACCGCCACGTCGGGCCTCGACGACTTGAACGATCTGGTCGCCTCGGTCACCCGGGCGACGTTGACCCACCGTTCCCGCGCGGCGCTGTACCGCTGGCAGATCCGCTATCTCACCCCGCAGGACCGAGCGGCGGTCGTGGCGGCCGATGTCCGGATCCGGCAACGGTTCGCCGAGGCGATCCGGGGTGACGACGCGGCCTCGTCACCTGGGGCCGGGGCCGGGGCCGGGGCCG
>NZ_JAALDV010000544.1:2092-3487 GCF_014145045.1 Dietzia sp. DQ12-76 | reverse complement strand
GGTGGCGCGGCCGAGCATCCCGGGTGGCGCGAGCTCCGCGACCAGCGCGGAGCCGGCGACCGTCATCATGCCGAAGCCCGCCCCGCGGACACCACTGACCGCCAGCACCGCGACCGGCCCCTCGGCCAGGGCGAGCAGACCGGACGGCAGACCGAGGAGCGCACTGCCGGTCGCGAGTACCCAGCGGTACCCGATCCCCGCGGTGATCCTCGGGGTGAGCAGCTGGACCAGCACGGTGACCGTCATGAACACACCGGTGGTCGCGCCGGCGACCAGGTCGCTCCCCCCTCCCCGCAGCACGGCGAGAGGCACCACGGGCAGGAGCAGCGAGAAACCACCGAAGGCGAGCAGGACCAGGATGAACGCCGCGGGCACACCGCGGGTCCGGGCCAATAGTGCGAACCCGCCCGGCTTCGTGACGCCCTGTGTCACTTCGTCATCACAGGGCGCCCTTGGTCGAGGGGATCCCACTGATGCGGGGATCCGGTTCGACCGCGGCGCGCAGCGCCCGGGCGACGGCCTTGTACTCCGCCTCGGTGATGTGGTGGGGGTCGCGCCCGTAGTGCACGCGGACGTGCAGCGCGATACGGGCGTGCGACGCGAGGGTCTCGAAGACGTGCCGGTTGAGCACGGTGCCGTACGGGGCGCTGTCGTGCCCCACGACGACGTACCCGATCATGACGTCGGGTTCTCCGCTGTGGACGCAGTACGGGCGGCCCGAGACGTCGACGACCGCCTCGGCGAGGGTCTCGTCCATGGGGATCGAACACTGGCCGAACCGGCGGATGCCCCGCTTGTCGCCCAGCGCCTTCCCGAGCGCCTGTCCCAGCACGATGGCGGTGTCCTCGACGGTGTGGTGCGCCTCGATCTCGACGTCGCCCGTCGCGCGCACGGTGAGGTCGAACGCGCCGTGCTGACCGAACGCGGTGAGCATGTGGTCGAAGAACGGGACGCCGGTGGCGATCTCCGTCCGGCCGGTGCCGTCGAGATCGATCTCGACGACGATCGACGACTCCCTGGTGGTGCGCTCGACGCGACCGACGCGTCCGCCCTGCTCGCTCATCGTCTCTCCCTCGTCGTGGTGATCTCTGTTCCCGCCACCTCGGCGCTCACCTGCAGCAGCCGGTCGTTCTCGCTCTCCAGCCCGATGGTCGCACGAAGACGGCCCGGGATGCCCACGTCGCGGATGAGCACGCCCGCGTCGAGGTAGCGCCGCCACGCGCGGGGCGCGTCCACGAAGGGCCCGTAGAGCACGAAGTTGGCCTCGCTGGGCAGCACGTCGTAGCCGAGCGCCTCGAGTCCCGCGATGACGCGCTTGCGCTCCTCGGCCAGCAGCGCGACCGAGGCCAGGGTCTCGTCGGCGTGCCGCAGAGCGGCCCCGGCGGCGGCCTGCGC
>NZ_JAALDV010000544.1:0-2026 GCF_014145045.1 Dietzia sp. DQ12-76 | reverse complement strand
CGGACGAGCAGAACCGCGTCGACGAACGCCGGGTCGGCCGCGAAGTACCCGAGCCGCCCGCCGGCGAACGCGAAGGCCTTGCTCATGGTGCGCGAGACGACCAGCTTCGCCGGGAACTCGGCCAGGAGCGTGCACGCGCTCGGCGAGGGGGAGAACTCCGCGTACGCCTCGTCGACCACGACGATCCCCGGTGCCGCGCCGATCAGCCGCCGCAGGTCGTCCAGCTCGATCACGTGGCCCGTCGGATTGTTGGGTGTCGTGAGGAAGACGATGTCGGGGCGGTGGCCGGCGATCGCCGCGAGCGCGGCCTCGACGTCGATCGCCAGGTCCGCGCCCCGGTCGACCGGGATCCACTCGGTGTCCGTGCCCGCAGCGAGGATCGGGTGCATCGAGTAGCTGGGGACGAATCCCATCGCGCTGCGACCGGGCCCGCCGAAGGCCTGCAGCAACTGCTGGAGGATCTCGTTGGAGCCGTTGGCCGCCCACACCATGTCCACGTCCACCTCCACGCCGGTCTGCCGGGTGAGGTAGGCGGCGAGGTCGGTGCGCAGGTCGACGGCGTCCCGGTCCGGGTAGCGGTTGAGGTCGGCCGCGGCCGCGGAGACCGCGTCGGCGATGTCGGCGATCAGCGCCGCGCTCGGCGGGTGCGGGTTCTCGTTGGTGTTGAGCTGCACCGGCACCTCGAGTTGCGGGGCTCCGTAGGCGCTCGTGCCGCGCAGGTTCTCGCGTAGTGGCAGCGCGTCCAGGCCGACGCCGCGACGAGGGGTGTCGTTCACTTCTGTCCCTCCTCGGCGGCGAGGTCCTCGAAGCGGGCCCGGACGGCCTCACCGTGGGCCGGCAGTCGCTCGGCGTCCGCGAGCGACACGACGGTCGGGGCGATCTCCTTGAGGGCGGCCCGGTCGTAGTCGATGACGTGGATACCGCGCAGGAAGGTCTGGACGCTCAACCCGGACGAGTGGCGTGCGGTCCCCGAGGTGGGCAGGACGTGGTTCGAGCCCGCGGCGTAGTCGCCGAGCGGCACCGGGGAGTAGGCACCCACGAAGATCGCCCCGGCGTTGCGGACTCGGGCGGCGTCGCCCGCCGGGTCACGGGTCTGCACCTCCAGGTGCTCGGCCGCGTACGCGTCCACCACGCGCAGGCCGGCGTCGATGTCGTCCACCAGGACGATGCCCGACTGCGGGCCCTCGAGCGCCTCGCGCACGCGGTCCGAGTTGAGGGTGACGGTGTAGCGGGCCTCGACCTCCCGGGCGACGGCGTCGGCCAGCTGCTCGGAATCGGTGACCAGAACGCTCGCCGCGTTGGGGTCGTGCTCGGCCTGGCTGATGAGGTCGTAGGCGATGTGGACGGGGTCGGCCGTGTGGTCGGCCAGGACGGCGATCTCCGTGGGACCGGCCTCCGAATCGATCCCCACGACGCTGCGGCACAGTCGCTTGGCGGCGGTGACGTAGACATTGCCGGGCCCGGTGACCATGTCGACGGGCTCGAGGCCGAGCCCGTCGGTGTCCTCGCCACCGTGGGCGAGCAGTGCCACGGCCTGTGCGCCTCCGACGGCCCAGACCTCGTCCACCCCGAGCAGGGCACACGCGCCGAGGATGGTGGGGTGCGGCCAGCCACCGGAGTCGGCCTGTGGCGGGGAGGCCACCACGAGGGAACCGACCCCCGCGACCTGCGCCGGCACGACGTTCATGATGACGCTCGACGGGTACACGGCCTTGCCGCCGGGAACGTAGAGGCCCACCCGCTCGACGGGCACCCACTTCTCGGTGACGAAGCCCCCGGCCGCGACCTCGGTCACGGTGTCCGAGCGACGCTGGGCGGAGTGGACGATCCTCGCGCGGCGGATGGCCTCGACCAGGGCCGCGCGCACGTCAGGGTCGAGGGCCTCGCCGGCCTCGGTGATGACCTCGGCGGGGACCCGCACCGAGGTGGGCCGCACCCGGTCGAACTTCTCCCCGTAGTCGAGCGCGGCGCAGGCCCCGTGCTCCCGGACCGCCTCGACCACCGGGCGGACGGTGTCGACGACGGA
>NZ_JAALDV010000543.1:0-1216 GCF_014145045.1 Dietzia sp. DQ12-76 | reverse complement strand
TAGTAGCAGGCGTGGTCGGCCAGGCGCAGGGAGGCCAGGCCAGCCGCCACCGCGACCGGGTTCCCCGACAGCGTGCCCGCCTGGTACACCGGCCCGGCGGGGGCGAGCGAGGACATCACGTCGGCGCGGCCCCCGAACGCGGCGGCGGGCAGCCCGCCGGACATGACCTTGCCGAACGTGGTCAGGTCGCCGGCCACGCCGTCGATGCCCCACCAGCCACGTTCCCCGGCCCGGAAGCCGGTCATGACCTCGTCCATCACCAACAGCGCGCCGTTGTCGGAGCACAGGGTGCGCAGCTCCTCGTTGAAACCGGGCAGCGGCGGGACGGTACCCATGTTGCCGGCGGCGGCCTCGGTGATCACGCAGGCGATCTCGCTGCCGTGGGTGGCGAACACCACGCGGACCGCCTCGATGTCGTTGTACGGCAGCACGATCGTGTCGTGAGCGGTCGCTCCGGTCACACCGGGCGAGTCCGGCAGGGCGAACGTCGCGAGACCCGATCCGGCGTCGGCCAGCAGGGCGTCCACATGACCGTGGTAGCAGCCGGAGAACTTGACCACCTTGGACCGGCCGGTGAACCCGCGAGCAAGGCGCACCGCGCTCATGGTGGCCTCTGTGCCGGAGTTGACCAGGCGCACCTCCTCGACAGAGGTCCGACCCACGATCTCGCGCGCCAGCTCGATCTCGCCCTCGGTCGGGGTGCCGAAGCTCAGCCCGCGGGCGGCGGTCGACTGCACGGCGTCGACGATCGCGGGGTGGGCGTGGCCGTGGATCATCGGCCCCCACGAGCTCACCAGGTCGATGTAGGTGTTGCCGTCGACGTCCGTCATGCGCGAACCCCGCGCTTCACGGATGAAGCGCGGGGTGCCGCCCACGGAGTTGAAGGCGCGGACCGGGGAGTTGACCCCGCCGGGGATCAGCTCGCGGGCCTCGGCGAAGAGCTCGGCCGATCGGGTGGTGCCGGACAGGCCGGACGGGGTCGGGAAGGCATCGCTCGCAGACGTCACCCGTCCAGTGTCTCAAAGACCGCTCCCGAGCACCCCCTCGCGGTGTCAGCCCTGCGGCGCGGCGGGCTGGGCGTGCGGCGCGAACACCGCCTTGACGGCGGTCTCGACCTGTCCGGCCACGTCCTGGAGCGCCTTCTCGGCCTGCTCATGCAGGTCCTGCGGGGTGGGCAGCGGGCCCGGCGCCGGGATCACCGGAACCGGCACCGCGG
>NZ_JAALDV010000542.1:1866-5275 GCF_014145045.1 Dietzia sp. DQ12-76 | reverse complement strand
GGCCGGCGACTTCCGCCCGCCGCCCGGGGCCGCCACCTCAGTCGAGCGTGAGGACCATCTTGCCGGTGGTCCGGCCCGTCTCCCCGCGCCGGTGCGCCTCCGCCGCCTGCTCGAGTGGAAAGACGTCGGAGACGCGGGCCCGTAGCGCACCCCGGTCCACGAGGTCGGTGACGGAGAGCAGGTCGTGCCGGGAGGAGTCGACGAGCATGCGGATCGCGCGCACACCCAGGTCGTCGGCCTCGCGGAGGAGATCGTCCGACCCCACCGGGAGGATCGACACCAGGATTCCGCCGGGCCGCAGGGTGCGCAGTGAACGCGAGGACGTGTCGCCGCCGAGAGTGTCCAGCACGGCGTCCACGTCGCCGACCGCCTCGGCGAAGTCCACCTCGCGGTAGTCGATCGCCTCGTCCACGCCCAGCTCGCGCAGGAACTCGTGCTTGCCGGCGCTGGCGGTGCCGATCACGTACGCACCGCGTGCCTTGGCGATCTGGACCGCCACGTGCCCCACCCCGCCGGCCGCGGCGTGGATCAGTACCCGCTGCCCGGGCTGGATGTCGGCGTACTCCACGAGCGCCTGCCATGCGGTCAGCGAGACCAGCGGCAGCGCGGCGGCCTGCACGTGGTCGAGCGAGGCGGGCTTGGGGGCGAACCAGGCCGCGGGAGCGGTCACGTAGTCAGCGTGGGCGCCGTGTCCGAAGGGGTAGGACAGCATCCCGTACACCTCGTCGCCCGGGGCGAACCGGGCCACCCCGATGCCGACCTCCTCGACGACCCCGGACAGGTCCCAGCCCAGCACGAACGGTGGCGCGCCGAGGAAACCGCCGTTCGCCCGGTGCTTCCAGTCGGTGGGGTTCACGCTGGCGGCTCTGACACGGACGAGGATCTCGTTGGTCCGTGGCTCGGGGCGGGGTCGGTCGGACACGACGAGGACCTCCGGTCCGCCGAGGGAGTCCTGGGTCACGGCGCGCATGGTGGGGGAGCTCATGCACCCAGGGTGACAGAATCCGACGAGCGCCGCCCTCGCGGGATCGTCGGTGGGGCTACCGGGCCCACCGGGCCTACCGGGCCGGCGGGAGTCGGTGCAGCGTGACGTCGTCCACCGTGCCGTCCGCGAGGGTGGCGGTCATGAACGTGCAGAACGGTTGCCGACGACGGTCGGTCGGGGACCCCGGGTTCAGCAGCCGCGGTCCCCCCGGCGCCACGGTGTCCCACGGGATGTGAGAGTGGCCGAACACCAGGACGTCGGTGTCCGGATAGGAGCCGCTCATGCGCCTGTCCCGCCCCGCCGTGGGGCCGGTCTCGTGCACGACCGCCAGACGCACCCCCTCGAGCGTCGCGCGGGCCACCTCCGGGAGCCGCTCACGCAGTTCGGGGCCGTCGTTGTTGCCCCAACACGCGATCAACCGCGCGGACCTCTCCTCCATGGCGTCGAGGAGCGCCACGTCCATCCAGTCACCCGCGTGCACCACCACGTCCGCGTCGTGGACCTCCGCCCACAGGCGGGGCGGGAGATCGCGGGCGCGCGTCGGCACGTGGGTGTCGGCGATGATCAGCAGGCGCACGGACTCGGATGTGCCGCCCGCTACCGGGTCGACTCCAGGACGACGTCGCGCCCGCTGAGGTCGACCACCATGCCCCCCGGGACCACCCGGACCCCGGTGAGCTGCACGCCCTCCGGGAGCTCGGCGAGCGCGGAGTCCATCATCGAGACGGTGCCACCGAGCAGCTCGGGCGGAAGCGCGAAGCCGAGGATCGACGCCTGGGACGGATCCATCTCCAGATTGCCGCCGATCAACCTGGGGGTCACGACCGCCTCGGCGAGTCCGCTGATGGAGACGCGGAGCGTGCCCGAGGCCGGATCCGAGACGATCTCCTGCACCTGGATCAGGCCGCCGAGCATGCTGTCACCCGCGGAGTCCTGCTGCGCGGCCGCCGACATGGCCTGGTCCGAGACGAACGCGGTCCCGGTCAGCGAGTCCACGTAGGTGAGGTCGTCGGCGGACCGCACTCCCTCGGCGGTGATGTCGATCGCGGGGGCGGGTCCGCCCCCGTCCGCCGTCGGGCCGCCGTCGGTGGTGATCCGGACGGTGCCGAGGTCGCCCCCGAAGTAGGACAGGAGCACCGGGCGGGCGCCCAGGTCGACCTGCGCCGGGCTGCCGAGGGCGGTCGAGACCTCCTCCTGGATCCGGTTCTCCACCGCGTTGCGGGTGCCGAACTCGAGCCCCACCGCGCCCGCCACCAGGAGGATCACCGCGGCGACGGCGATCAGGGCGATCATCGGGCCGCGACGTCTCCCGCCGGTATCGCCGCGACCGGGCCGATTGGCGCCCGGCCCAGCGGCGAACTGCTGGGTCTCGGCGTTCTGGACGCCGGGTCGATCATGAGCGGGGAGTCTCTGGGTGTCGTGCCGCGGGTGCATTCCGCCAATTGTCGTCGATACCGGCCCGGATCGCAGAACCCCGGTTCAGCGCGTGCTCAGAACCCCGGGTTCGGTGCGGGGGGTCAGAGCGCGGCGGTCCAGCGGTTGAGGTGCTCGGTCTCGGCGTCGAAGAACCGGGTGAGGTGGGACACGACCAGCTTCTCGAGCTTGCCGCCCAGCAGCGGGACGGACACCTTGACCCGGCCCGATGCGGACTCGACCACCACGCCGTCCTCGGAGAGCGACTCCGAGCCACCGTCGATGATCCCCAGTCCACCCGCGGCCTCCGCCCGGGCGGAGGTGGTGAACCGGTTCCCGTCGAACTCGGCGTAGGTGCTGGTCCGCACGATGATCAAGCGGCCGGGCAGGACCTTGCGGGCCACGTCCGGGATGTCCTCGTCCGGGATGTGCTGGGTCACCGTCACGGTGGTGGAGTCCCCGGTGGTGACGAACTCGTCGAGGGAGTCCTCGGGGGTACCGATGGCGGCCAGGCGGTCGTGCCAGAAGGCCTCGTCGCCGTACGAGGCGAACACGGTCTCGAGGTGCGCGTCGATGCGGGCGGAGTGGGAGAAGCGGGTCGCCATGGGGTCAAACCCTACAAGGGGGCGGTTATCCTCGGACGCGTGCTCCCGCCTTCCTCCGATCGACGCCCGGCTGACCTCGCCGACGAGGTGATCCGCGGGCTGTCCACCGTGGCCGGTCTCCGGGTGGTCCCCGACTCCAGCCTGGCCGATCTCACCACCCTGCGGATCGGCGGTCGTCCCCGCGCGCTGCTGGAGTGCGAGTCCGCGGAGGCCGTCACGGCCGCGGTCGGCGCCCTCGACGCCGCCGGTGTGCCGGTGCTCGTCCTGGGCGGCGGGTCGAACCTGGTGATCGCCGACGGGGACCTTGAGCTGGTGGTGGTGGCCGTCCGCAACAGCGAGGTCCGCTACCGGGACGCGGGGACGGACGGCCCCGGGGGGATGATCGTCCGCGCCGGAGCCGGGCTGT
>NZ_JAALDV010000542.1:0-1532 GCF_014145045.1 Dietzia sp. DQ12-76 | reverse complement strand
TGAGCCGATCCGGTATGCCGAACTCGCCGGCCGGCTGGGCGTCGGGGCGGGGGAGCGGACCGACCCCGCGCTGGTGCGGCGCACCGTGCTCGAGCTGCGCCGGGGCAAGGGCATGGTGCTCGACGACGACGACGCCGACACCTGGAGCGCCGGGTCCTTCTTCACCAACCCGGTGGTCCCCGAGGACAGGCTCCCGGGGGTGCGGTCCCGGGTCTCCGACCGGCTCGGAGCCGAGCTGGCGGCGCAAATGCCCGCGTTCGCGGCGGCGGGAGGGGTCAAACTCTCCGCGGGCTGGCTGATCGAGCGGGCCGGGTTCGGCAAGGGGCATCCCTCGTCGTCGTCCCCCGCCCGACTGTCCACCAAGCACACGCTCGCGCTGACCAACAGGGGCTCGGCCACCGCCGAGGACGTGATCGCGCTGGCGCGCGAGGTCCGCGACGGCGTCATCGAGGCGTTCGGCGTGGAGCTGCACCCCGAGCCGGTGTGGGTGGGCTGCAGCATCTGAGCCGCCTCTCGCCACTGCGCCTCTCGCCACTGCGCCGCTCGCCGTGGCGCCGCTACCAGACCCTGTCCGTGACCACTGCCGCGTGGCACCCCGGCCCCCACCGATCCGGTTGACCCTGGCACGCTGGGGTATGGCCTCCTAGTGTTGACCCGGCCCGCCCCGCCCCATCCCGCGCGCCCGCTCCGGCGCCACAGTCCCATCTGGAGATTCGCCCGTGGACCTCTTCGCCTATCCGGTGTCGCTCGTCATGAAGTTCTGGCACTGGGTGCTCAGCTTCGTGTTCGACCCTGGTTCCGGGATCGCCTGGGTGGGCTCGGTGCTGCTGCTCGTGGTGACCGTGCGGCTGCTGCTCATGCGGTCGATGTACCGGCAGCAGTACTCCATGCGCAAGATGGCGCAGATCGCTCCCAAGATGAAGGAGCTGCAGAGCAAGTACAAGGATCGCAAGAGTCCCGAGGACCGCCAGGAGCAGGCCAAGGAGATGCAGGCGCTGTACGCGGACGCCGGCGTCAACCCCCTGGCCGGGTGCCTGCCGCTGCTCGTGCAGATCCCCGTGTTCCTCGGCCTGTACTACGTTCTGCTCAACTTCTCCCCGCGCGGCGTCTCGATCGAGGAGGCCTCCACCATGACCAACGGGGCGTTCGGCCCCGACCAGGTCGCCTCCTTCCTCAACGCCGAGATCTTCGGGGTGCCGCTCGCCTCCTACATCCGGATGCCGCAGGACGTCATGGACTCCCTGCACCCCGGGTTGGTGCGCGAGGACATCCTCGTCCTGGCCGTGCCGCTGTTCGTGCTCGCGGGCATCGCGACCTTCGTCAACATGTGGAACTCCTTCCGGCGGCAGAAGGCGGCCAAGGCGGCCGAGCAGGAGGCGATCGCCCGGGTGGAGGCCGAGGAGAAGGCAGGCGGGCCGGTCGTCGACGGGGAGGTCCTCGAGGTCGACGGGGAGAAGCCCGCGGACCCCGCCAGGTCCGACGACGCGGCAGGCACCCCGGGGACTCCCGCCACGGCCGGCGCGGCGGGTTCT
>NZ_JAALDV010000541.1:0-2186 GCF_014145045.1 Dietzia sp. DQ12-76 | reverse complement strand
CAGGCGCCGGCCGTCGACCTGACCCCGCTGGGCCAGCCCCTCGAGCCCGTGGGACAGGGTGTACATGCCCGAGGGGAACGACGAGTCCGTGAACTGCAGTGCGAGCAGCAGCCGCGACAGGTCGGAACCGCTCATGCGAGGTAGTGCAGCTGCGCCAGTGGCAGGGTGGTCGCGGGTGCGATGGTGGCGGGCTCGCCGTCGACGGTCACCACGTAGGTCTCGGGGTCCACCTCGATCCGCGGGCAGCGGTCGTTGCGCACCATGTCCTTCTTCCCGATGCCCCGGCACCGGCGCACTGGCAGGCACGGTGAGGTCAGGCCCAGCTGATCGGGCACGCCCGCCTCGATCGCCGCCGCGGACAGGAACGTCACCCGGGTGGACTGCATGGCCCCGCCGTACGCGCCGAACATGGGCCGGTAGATCACGGGCTGCGGGGTGGGCAGCGAGGCGTTGGGGTCACCCATCGGTGCCCACACGATCATCCCGCCCTTGATCACCAGCGAGGGCTTGGCGGCGAACGACTCGACCGGCCACACCACCAGGTCCGCGAGCTTGCCGGGTTCGATCGAGCCCAGGTGGTCGGCGATCCCGGCGGCGATGGCGGGGTTGATGGTCATCTTGGCGACGTACCGCAGGACCCGCTCGTTGTCGTTGCGATCACCGTCCTCGGGCAGCGGCCCGCGCTCGACCCGGCAGTGGTGGGCGGTCTGGAACGCCCGCTGCCACGACTCGCCGATCCGTCCCATGGCCTGCGAATCGGAGGAGAAGATGGAGATGATGCCCTCGTCGTGCAGCACGGTCTCCGCGGCGATGGTCTCGGCCCGCACCCGGGAGTCGGCGAAGCTCACGTCCTCGGGGATGTCGTGCGACAGGTGGTGGCACACCATCACCATGTCGAGCAGCTCGTCCACCGAGTTCACCGTGTAGGGCAGCGTCGGGTTGGTGGAGGCCGGGAGCACGTTGGGCTCACCGCACACCCGCAGGATGTCGGGGGCGTGGCCGCCACCGGCGCCCTCGGAGTGGAACGTGTGGATGGTCGAGTCGCCGAGGGCGGCGCGGGTGTCCTCGTAGAAGCCGGACTCGTTGAGGGTGTCGGTGTGGATCGCCACCTGGACGTCGTAGGCGTCCGCGACCTCCTGCACGCAGCGGATGGCCGCCGGCGTGGTGCCCCAGTCCTCGTGGATCTTCAGGCCCGCCGCGCCGGCGACGATCTGCTCGACCGCCGACTCGGCCTGCGAGGTGTTGCCCTTGCCCAGGATCCCGATGTTCACCGGAAGCCCGTCGGCGGCCTGCAGCATCCGGCCGATGTTCCAGGCGCCCGGCGTGCAGGTGGTCCCCTTGGTGCCCTCGGACGGTCCGGTCCCGCCGCCGAACAGGGTGGTCACCCCGTTGGACAAGGCCTCGTCGACCTGCTGCGGGGCGATGAAGTGGATGTGGGTGTCCACTCCCCCGGCGGTGACGATCTTGTGCTCTCCCGCCACCACCTCCGTGCCGGGTCCGATCACCAGGTCCGGGTGCACGCCGTCCTGCAGGTGCGGGTTCCCGGCCTTGCCCACCGCCACGATCCGGCCGTCGCGCACCCCGATGTCGCCCTTGACCACCCCGATCACCGCGTCGAGGATCGTGGCCCCGGTGATCACCAGGTCCAGGGCGCCCGAGGCCCGCGTTCCCGCGGGGTCCTGCGCCATCCCGTCCCGGATCGCCTTGCCACCGCCGTAGACGGCCTCCTCGCCGTAGCCGCTGGAGCCGTCGGTGGTGACGGCGTTGTGATCGCTCTCGACCTCGACGGTCAACACCGTGTCCGCCAACGTCAGCCGGTCCCCGACCGTGGGTCCGTAGATGTCGGTGTAGGTCGCGCGAGGGAGCACGGTCGGCGGGCCCTCGGCGACGCGTACCCCACCCGCGGTCGGCCGGGCCTCGTCGTCGTCGTCATCGGCCACGTCCGCGCTGACAGACAGGAACCCGCCATCGTGCATCCGCTCCAGCGCCCGCTCCCGCACGGCCGGATCGTCGAGGCGACCGTCGACCAATCCGGAGAAGCCGTGGCAGACGCGCTCGCCGGCGTAGTCCACCAGCCGCACGGTGCGGGTCTGACCGGGTTCGAACCGCACCGCCAGCCCCGCGCCGATCGCCAGGTGGCGCCCGTAGGCGGCGGGGCGGTCGAACCGCAGCTCCCGGTTGGCCTC
>NZ_JAALDV010000540.1:0-2299 GCF_014145045.1 Dietzia sp. DQ12-76 | reverse complement strand
GCGAGGACGGCCAGCGCGCGCACGACCCCGTCGACCCCGCCCCGGAGCACCAGGCAGAGCTCGGCCCGTGGCGCCGCCGGGTCGGGGACGAGGGCGGACGGGTCACCCATGGGATCGGCCGAACATCCGAGCGAGACGTAGCGGACCAGCCCCGACTCGAGGTCCACGAAGCGCAGGACCCGGATCGGAGCGGCCCCCAGGAAGGTGACCGACGCCTCCTGCGGTTCCGGGCCCAGATGAGTGACCAGGTGCTCCCGGACCGCTGCCAGGACGGCCGGCGGGTCGGATCCGGCTCCCGGGAGACTCACGAGAGGCCGAGGCGCGCGAGCTCGTCGCGGACCTTCTCGGCGTTCGCGGGCTCGCACAGGATGTCGTAGCGCCCGGCGACCAGCTGCGAGGTCGACGCGAAATCGCGCTTCCCCCGCGTCGCGGCGTACGACAGCGACGCCGAGACCACACCGAAGACCGAACCGCCCACGAGTCCGGTGAGGACGACCCCCCACATCGGTTGGGTGAATATCCCGACGAGCAGACCCACGAAGAGCCCCAGCCACGCCCCGGTCGCCAGTCCGCCGAGCAGGACCTTGGGCCAGGTCAGGCGGCCGGTCACACGTTCCACCTGCATGAGGTCCACGCCCACGATGGTCACCTCGTGGACGGGGAAGTCCTCGTCGGCGAGGTGATCCACGGCGGCCTGCGCCTGGGCGTAGGTCGGGTAGGAACCCACGACCCATCCGGTGGGAGGGGTGGGGAGCCCGGGCGTCTGACCGCGACCGGTCCTGCCGGAGGTCGGGGAGATGGGAGTGGTCATCAGTTCGATCCTTCCGTCGCCGACCCGTGGGGACCGGTCTCGTGTGTACCCGACGTCGTCATCCCTGCCGCCCGACCCCGTGCGGAGACCACCAGGGCCATCTTGCGGCTGGCCTCGTCGAGCATCTCGTCCCCGAACATCACCGCGCCGCGAGCCCCTCCCTCGGCCGATGTCGAGTGGGCGTAGGCGGCGAGGATCCCCTCCGCCTTGTCGAACTCGTCCTGGCGTGGGCTGAACACCTCGTTGCCCGCGTCGACCTGGGCGGGATGCAGGACCCACTTGCCGTCGAATCCCAGCGCCGCGGTGCGCGCCGCCGCCCGTCGGAAACCCTCCACGTCCCTCACCTTGAGAAACGGCCCGTCGATCGCCTGCAGTCCGTGCGCGCGGGCCGAGACGAGGATGCTCAACAGCACGTGGTGGTACGCGTCTCCCGGCGCGTAGCCCTCGGGCTGCTCCCCCACGGTGAGCGTGCGCATGCCGATCGAGGCCATGAAGTCCGCGGGTCCGAACACCAGCGTCAGGACCCGGGGGCTGGCGGCGGCGATCTCATCGATGTGGGTGAGCCCGAGCGCGTCCTCGATCTGGGGCTCGATCCCGATGTGCCCGACCGGCAGTCCCGCTGACTTCTCGACCTGGGTCAGGACCAGGTCGAGGGCCCGGACCTCCGCGGCGGACCGCGCCTTGGGCAGCAGCAGTGCGTCGACGTGGGCGCCGGCCCGGCCGACCACCTCCGTCACGTCGCGGACCGTGTACTCGGTGTCCCACGCGTTGACCCGCACGACGACCGTCGGCGCGGCGAAGCCCTCCGTGGTGAGCGCCTCGACGACGTTCTCCCTGGCCTGCTCCTTTGCCGGTCCCGCCACGGCGTCCTCGAGGTCGAGGAACACCTCGTCCACCGGCAGGCCGCGCGCCTTGTCGATCATCTTGACGCTGCTGCCGGGGACGGCGAGGACCGTGCGCCGTGGGCGGGCGCGGAGATCGGCGATCGTCGCCGCGGCGGAATCCGACGGTGCGGGATCCGAGTACTGGGCGGGGGTCATCTGCGGGCACTCCCTTCCGGTGCGGTGCGGGCGGGGTGCGATCCACCACCCGGGGACTAACCTGGTCCGCATGGCGAACCTCAACAAGGCGTTCGTCGCCAGGCTAGCCGGACTGCCGGTGATCGGCCCTGACGGGGACGACATCGGGCGGATCCGTGACGTCGTGGTGACGATGCGTGCCCGGCACAAGCAGCCCCGGGTGCTCGGACTGGTGGTGGAGCTGCCGACCCGTCGGCGGATCTTCGTCCCGATGTTGAGGGTCGCGGCGGTCGAGCCCCGTTCGGTCGCGCTCGTCTCCGGAACCATCAATCTCCACCGGTTCCAGTCCAGGCCCGGGGAGAACCTCGTGCTCGGGGCGCTGGTGGACTCGATCGTCGGGGTCGATCCGGAGCGCGGCACGACCGGCGCCGCGCCCCCCGGCGCGACCGGCACGACCCGGTCGGCGGCG
>NZ_JAALDV010000056.1:0-18890 GCF_014145045.1 Dietzia sp. DQ12-76 | reverse complement strand
GCGCGCCCCCTTGGCACGCCCTCACCCCACTTACGCGCCCTGAATGGTCCATTCCGGACGCGCAAGTCCGGGAGCACGCCACCGAGGCGCCCGGTCCCGGAGCCGGGCGGCCGGCACGGGGCCCTCAAGGCTCACACCAGCACCGCGAGCCACAGCGGCCTCAGATCTCGGGCAACCGATCCGCGCCCCAACTCCCGTGGATCAGGTCGGTCACCCGGGCGACCTCCTCGGCGGAGACGGTGTCGGTCTCACCCGGCTCCAGGGCGTCGAAGTGGAAGATGTACAGGCGGGAGAGGAACTCCTCGAACGGCAGCGACGACTCGCCGAACCGCTCCCCGCTGCCGGCGGTGCTCACCACCACGCCGTTGCCCCAGTCCTGGCCGCTGTCGTTGTTGGGGTTGAAGAAGTAGACGCGCATGGTCTCGTCGGGGTCCAGCGCGACCCGCAGGATCGTGATGGCGTGCCAGCCCACGAACCGGCCCGAGCTGTCGGTGACGGCGACGCCGGCGGGTTGCGGGTGGATCAGGGGCTGGTTCCCGTTGTGGAACGGGTGGTAGCTGCCGTAGAAGTGCCGCACGAAGTCCTCGAGGTCGGTGAGCCGGCCGGACTCCACGTCCACGTTGATGCGGAATCCGCGAGAAGCCCACCAACCATGGAACTCGGGGTTGACCCAGCGATGCGGGTCGCCCGCGCGATCGCTGCACAGCCGGCCCATCTCCGCGTAGATGCGGTCCAGGTGCGGCACCACCAGAAGCGACACCGGGTCGAGGTCCACGGGCAGGGTCTCCGCCAGGCCCGCCTCGAGCTCGCGGGAGGACAGGGGCCGGCCCTCGAAGTGCATGACCACCTCGTTGTCCCGCGCCGCCCACGCGATGGTCTGCAGCAGGTAGTCGGGATCGTTGTACGCCCACATCGACAGTGCGCGGGCGGACTGGCAGGTGGGGTTGTCGCCCTGCCCCACGCCGAGCGGCTGGCCGAGCATCGACAGGGTCCCGGCCAGCAGCCAGATCCGTCCCGGCCGGGCCGGACCGTAGGCCAGCGCCAGACGCTCGTTCGCGTAGCCGGACAGCGGTAGAGCCAGCAGCCGCCACAGCGCGGGCCCGACGGCCGGCTGGAAGAGGATGCCGCGCTCGAGCAGCAACGCCAGTCCGTAGACCGACTGCGCGGTCTCGGGATGGACGGCGGCGTCGATCAGCGCATCGACCAGGCCGTGGAAGCACAGCAGGCTCTCGCGACCGGTGCTCGACAGGCCGAGGGCCTCACTGAGCAGGAAGCTGCCCTTCTCGCGGAGGAACCGCAGCAGGACGGGGTGGTACGCCGAGACCAGGCCCGTGTCGTGCATGGACCGCGCGAACCCGGCGGCCTCGTACTGCAGGGCCCCCTCGTCCATGGACTCCAGGCGGGAGCGGTAAACGTCCACCCCGGGGTCCTCCCGGCTGGCCTCGGTGGTGCCGTAGATGCTGCTGATCAGCCGGTCGACGCCGAAGCCACCGCTGCTGGTGTCCACCTCGGGGTCGTGGCGTGCCACCGCGAGCTGGGTGATGGTCTCCTTGATGTGGTCGACCTGGATCGGGCGTTGGCGCAGGATCCGCCAGATCTCCTCGACCAGCTGGTCCAGGACGCTGTCGTAGCCGATCTCCCCGGCGATGTGCGCCAACGACGTGCGGGTCACCTTGGCCATCCGGCCCTGTTGCACCCGTTCCGCCTCGGTGGCCGCCGTGAACAGCAACGCGGCGTTGGTGGCCAGGACCTCCTTGAGGTGCTGGAGGGCCTGCTCGGCCGACACATCGGGGTGCGGGTAGTCGCCCCGGGCCACCGCGGCCAGACGCAGGTCGCTGACGATCTCCATCACGGCCGTGTCGGCGTTGGGGCTGCGGAGCGACCCCGTGCTCAGCGCCGGAACCAGTGAACTCGGCGATGCCCAGTCCGTCCCCTCGTACAGTCCGGCGGACTCGAGCTCCCGGGCCATCGACTGCACGGCCCGGGCACCGCCGTCCTGGAGGAGGACCAGGCGCAGGCCGTCGAGCACGCGCCGCTTCGGCGTGGTCTTGCCGACGTCTCCTGCCTCGGCGAGGGCCCTGGTCGCGTCGACGAGCGAGGCCACCCGCTTGTCGAGCACTCGCGTCGCGGTGGGCGCATCGTCGGCCACTGGCTCATCGTCGGCCACTTGGTGTCACTCTCCACATCCACGGGCGACGGTGCCCGCCCTCGGTACCGTACCCACGTCGTCGGACCGGATGGCCGTCACACGTAGAAGTCGAGTTCCTCCTGGCGCGCCAGGAGGGTCCGCATCTCGTAGGCGTCGTCGCCGAAGAAGTAGACAAGCCCCCAGTGGGTGCCGAAGGCGGTCCGCTTGGTGACGGTCTCCTCGAGCGGTGCGGTGAGCTCGTGGGATTCGAAGTACTCGTGGTCCTCGGTCTCTTCCGGGATCTCGAGCGTGGAGACCACGCGCCGCCGCGGGTAGACGCCGAAGCAGCCCGCGTGACCGGTGGCGTCGACGACCTCGCGCGGGAAGAACGACGTGATCTCCTCCTCGGTGGTCTTGGGGTCGAACGCGAGCACCAGGCCCTGGTAGGCGTTGAAGCCATAGGCGCGCTCGAGCAGCTCGAAGACCTTGAACCCCGGCGGGCGGTAGGCCACCTCACCGAAGTACATCTCGCCGTCGCTGGTGACGAAGTACTCGGGGTGCACGAAGCCGAACTTGATGTCGAAGGTCTTGATGAGCTTCTCGATCTGCCGCGTGATCTCCGGGCGGTAGCGCTCCAGCTCCGGCGAGGCCGGCACGAACACCGAGTAGCCCAGGGTCACGTACTCGGAGATGTTGAGAAAGACGATCTTCCCGTTGTGGATCCAGGCCTCCACCGCGAACTCCCAGCCGTCGAGGTGGGACTCCATGAGGACCGGGAACTCCTCGTCCGGGATCGTGTCGACCTCGTCCGGGGTGCGGATGACGCGGTGCCCCAGGCAGCCGGCCTTGTCGAAGGCCTTGAGGTGTATGGGGTCGTTGGGGTCGCCGTCGAGCTTGAGCAGGGTCTGGTTGACGCGCTTGAGAAAGCGGATCACGTCGTCGCGCTCGTGGGCCTCCTCGAAGATCCCCACGCGGATCCCGCCGAGCTGGGCGCGGCGCTTCATCAGCGCCTTGTCCCGCAGCAGCAGCGACTGGCCGTACAGGGTGGGGTTGTCCATGAGCATGGAGTTGATGGCCCCCGCCCACTCCACGGTCTCCTCGAACAGCGGGATCGCCACGTCGACGCCCATGTCCTTGAGGGTCTCGGCGATCTCCATGGACCGGTCGTTGAGTCGCTCGAAGTTCCAGGGGACGAACGGGATGTTGTGCTGCCGGCAGTAGTCCTCGGCCCAGTCCGGCGCCACCACCACATAGCGGCGGTCAAACCGGTCCACCGCGTCGACCGCGTTCGGTGCCCAGCCGAGCAGCGCCACGTAGCCCTTGGAGGGGTCGCGTCGCGACTCGTTGCCGTCCTGGGTCGCCAGCGAACTCCTGTCCGCCGCAGTGGTGGTCGTGTCTGCTGTGGAGATCTGCACGCGGTAACTGCCTCCTGGGTCGGGGCGCGGGCTGGTGGGCCACCAACCTACCCAAGAGGGAGCGGCACGTGCCGGGGACGCCGGCCGCCCAGGTGAGGTGGACCGCCGGGCCTACCGACGTATCACCGTGTCGAGCCAGTCGAACGCGCGCTGGCTGAACAACGCTGCCGCCCCCGCTTCGTCGTGTTCGCCGGCGCCCTCGGCGTTGGTGAACTCGATCATCGTCTTGGGCGCGGTGAGGGCGTCGAAGAATCTCTGCGCGTCGAGGACGCGCGGGTCGTTCTGGCCTACGGTCAGCAGCACGGGGCAGTCGATGCGGTCCGCGATGCCGTCCAGGGTGAACTGCGTCAGGTCTCGCAGGTAGTCGACGGGGGTCGCGCATCCGTGCGTGAGCATCCCCCGCCCCACGGAGAAGGCCAGTCCCGGCGACTGCGCCATCCCGGCGCGGACCGCCGCGTTGAGGTCGTCGTCGGCCTCCCCGGTGGCCAGGTCGTCGCGGTGATCCTCGGGGAGCAGCAGCGCGGCGTTGGCTCCCGGGGCGTACTGCGGGGCGTCGGCGATCACGGCGGCCAGGCGATGCTCCGCGGTGGCGGCACGGGGCGCGAGATGCCCGCCCCAGCTGCGGCCCAGCGCCGCTATCCGGGTGGCGTCGACCTCGGGACGGGCGACCAGCCAGTCGACCTGAGCGGTGACGACCGCCTCCCAGTCGTGTCGGAAGTGCAGGTCGCGCTCGACCAGTGCCGCGCCCTGACCGGGGCCGTCCATCATGAGGACGGCGTAACCGCGCCGCAATGCAGCGACGCCGCCGGCGACGTACGTCTCCTCCATCGTGCCGTCGTATCCGCCGACCAGGATCACCGTGGGGAACGGTCCCGGGCCGGGCGGGGTCGCGAAGTAGCCGTCGAGTTCGGTTCCCTCGTACGGGACCGCGATCTGCTGGAAGGGATGGTCCGTCAACTCGGCCGCTCGGCGGAAGGCGTCCCGTTGGCGCGCGTTCGCCGTGACGAACCGGGGATCCATCGGCGGCGCGTACATGAAGACCCCGGAGATACGGAAGTACGTCGCCGCACGGAGGAATCCCTCACGCGCGCTCACCCGGTGGCCGGCGGCGAGGCTCGCCTCCGCATCCGCGAGGATCCGTTCGCCGAGCGCGTTCCACTCGGCGTTCCAGGCGTCCCTGTCCCCTTCTGGGATCCTTCGGGCGGTGATGAACGCCTCGCCGACGTCGGCTCCGCCCGACGGGATGGTGTCGAGCACGCGGAGGAACTGGCCGTCGAATCCACTGTCCGAGAAGGCCAGTCCGGTGAGGGTGGGTGCGTCGGGGCGTCCATCGCCATCCACGGCAGGGGTCGTCGCATCCGATGGAGTGTTACTGGCCATGTCCGCACCTCGCCATTCCCGCTGGTCACCCCTGGTCTCATCCCCGCCACCATCATCGCTCACCCCACCTCTGTCCCGGGCGCGAATCATTCGTGATGCTGTGGCCGCCGGTTCACCGACGCCGGACGGTGATCCGCCCTCCTCGGTGCGGAGCGAACGCGACGCCGCGGGAGTGCCACTTCTCGCCGCGATCGGTGGTCGGGACGATCTCGTACATGCTCAGCAGGGTGCGGAGCACGACGTCCATCTCCATGGTCGCGAACGCCGCTCCGATGCACCGCCTGGTCCCGCCGCCGAACGGCAGCCAGGCCGGCGGCGGCGTGGTGTCGAGGAAGCGGGTCGGGTCGAAACGTTCGGGCTGGGCGAAGTGCGCGCTGTCGTCGTGCAGCAGCGAGATCGCGACCAACACGTTGTACCCGCGCGGGATGCGCCACGGGCCCAGGTCGAGGTGCGGCGCCTGCACGTGGCGCCCGGCGAGATCGATGACCGGCCGGCTGCGCTGCACCTCCAGGATCGTCGCGTGCCGGTAGCCGGCTCCCCCGTCGTCGACCTCGGCGACCAGCTCATCCAGCACCGCGGGGTTGCGGCTGAGCCGCTCCAGCGCCCAGGCGAGCGTCGTCGCGGTGGTCTCGTGTCCCGCCACGAGCAGTGCGGTGAGCTCGTCGCGGATCTCCTCGTCCGTCATGGACGAGCCGTCGTCGTAGGTGCTCTGCAGCATCATCGCCAGGATGTCGTCGCGCTCGTCGAGTCGGTCGTCTCGGCGGCCCCGGGCGATGAGGGCGGTGATCGCATCGTCGTACTCCGTCTTGTAGCGGGCGAACCGAGCGCGCGGGCCCACCGACCCCACGCGCACCGGCAGTTCCGGGGTGATGACCACCGCCGAACCGGCCTCCACCATGGGCGGGATGACGCGGCGCAGCGTGACGAGCTCGTCGTCCCGCGCGCCGAACACCGTCCGGATGATGATGTCCAGCGTGATGCGGGTCATCGACGGCAGGGAGGCGAACGGCCGGCCGACCACCCACGAGCCGAGTTCGCGCCGGGTCTCCTCCTCGACGACCGCCTCGTAGCCCGTGATGCGCCTGCCGTGCAGGGGCGGTGTGAGCAGCTTGCGGTGCCGACGGTGGTCGGTGCCCTCGATCGCGAACATCGACTGCTCCCCCAGCACCCGTCCCAGATTGGGGTCGATGTTGGTCAGCGACTCCTGGGGGGCGGTGAACAGTGCCTTGGCCAGCGCGGCGTCCGAGATCACCACCGCACGCCCGTAGATCGGCAGGTGCACGGTGACGGCGTCGCCGTATCTCGCCTGAAGCCGCTGGAGCACTCTGCGCCGGGCGAGGCCGAAGCCCACGCCCTGGACCGACCTGGGCAGCGAGGGCCCGGGCGGGAGCAGGGGTGCGCGGTCGTCGGCGGTCAGGCGTGTTGCGGACGCGGCGGGAACCGACCTGTCCGTCGTGCTGTCCATGGCGTCGCATCCTCGGCCTCGGGTGGCGTGCGGGGCGCCGTTCAGCCTACGTGCCGGAAATGCGGTGGTGGCCGCAGTTGGTGCGACGACGACGAGGACCTCCCCAACCGATCGACACCGCCCCCAATCCGCCGCGACCCCGGCATCGAATCCCGGATATGCACTCCGCGTCGCAGTCCCCGCGCCCCACCGACTTCCACGTCGCGGCGGACGGCACGGACGTGGCAGGGCTCTTCGCCGATCCCTGGGGCATCGACGCCGGGCACGGCTCGCCAGCGCCGGCGGAGTCCGACCAGTCCGATTCCGAGCGCGGGGACTTTCTCGGTGCCATGCGCGCATCGTGGGACGACTGGATGCCCGTCGCCACCACGGGCTGGGGCGCGGTGGTGCTCATCATCCCGTTGCTCGCGGCGCATGCCCTGGTCTGGGCATTCGGCGGGCGCCGGCCCCGCTAGGTGCGCCGACCCGTCGAGCTGCTCAGCCTCGCCCCAGCCGCCACAGGATGGTGCGCTCCTTCGACCGGGCCGCGTGCAGCGGATCGGCACTGTCGGCGGCGCGTGGATGCCGAGGTGTCGTTTCACTCGTCCCGACCACCGTCAGCCCGGCCGCGTCGATGCGGCTGAGCAGGTCATCGCGGGTGCGCAGGCCCAGGTGTTCGGCGAGGTCGGACAGGATCAGCCATCCCTCGCCCTGCGGGGTGAGGTGATCGGCGAGCCCGCTGAGGAAGCGGTGCAGCACGTCCGAGTCAGGGTCGTAGATCCCCTGCTCCAGAGCCGAGGTCGGGCGGCCGGGAATCCACGGCGGATTGCACACCACCACGTCGGCCCGCGCGGTGTCGCGCGCCTCGTCGTCGCCCGCCTCGCCGTCGTCCGCCTCGTCGTGGACATCGGGCCACAGGTCGGCCTGCACCACGGTGACCCGGCCCGCCAACCCCAGCCGATCCACGTTGTCCCGGGCGCACTGCACGGCCCGCGGGTTGATGTCGGTCGCGACCACTTCCCGCGCGCCGCGCCGGGCCAGCACCGCCGCGAGCACTCCGGTCCCCGTGCCGATGTCCCACACGACGGGGTGGTCGATGCCCTGCGGCCAGGAGGCGTCGGCGACCAGGTCGATGTACTCGTCGCGGGTGGGGGCGAAGACGCCGTGGGCGGGATGGATCCGAGCCCCCAGGGCGCCGACCTCGATCCCCTTGCGGTGCCACTCGTAGGCGCTGATCACGCCGAGGAGCTCGGGCAGCGAGACGAGAGTCTCCTCGCCGACGGAATCGCTCGACACCTCGGCGGGCTGATCGACCGGCTGCCCGTAGGCGTGAGCGCAGGCCTCGCGCGCGTCGGGCGCTCGGCGCAGGCTGATCGAGTAATCGGGCTGCAGGGGGATCAGGATCTTGCCCAGAATCGCCGCACGCTCCGCGCGCGCCTTCCGGTTGGCGAGGAAGACTTCGCCGGGGTCGGTGGACTGCGGTGCCCGGGACGCCCGCTTCTCGAGGCGACGGTCGAGAGCGCGCATGAGCTGCCGGGCGTTCTGGAAATCCCCCCGCCACAGCAGGCTTGATCCTCTCTGGGCGATTCTGAGAGCCTTGTCTGCGGCGATGTCGTCGGTGATCACGACGATTCCACTCGGCGCCGGTGCGGCGTTCTCGGAGCGCCAGAACCCGATGCGCTGGGTGCCGCTCTCGTTCCACCTGAATGTCGTCATGGCGCGTCCAGGGTATGGGCGTAAGAGAGCAAGTGAATCCTTCGAACTGGCGCGCACTCGCCGGCATGGCGAAAGCACGGATACGCGACACGGCGACGAGACGAGAGTAGCGCCGTTCAGGGCTTACCCGGTGCACACCGCCGACCCCGCCTCCACCGAGTCGAGACCACGCCTGTGTGCGTGGGCCGCATCGGCCTCACCGACTCGGCGGCGCTTCCCTCCTCATGGACTGGCGCACGCCGGTCGCCGAGCCGTTCTTCGCCGCGACGCTCGCCGATGCGAGTGGCGTGGCTTATCTCCGGCGGTACCGGGGGTGGGGCGGGCGCATCGTGGACTACTGGGATTAAGCCATTGGCGATGACGACGAGGGCTCCTCTCACGTCAGCCCCGACGACCTCTCGGCCTTCGTCTCGAGCCTGTCCCAGGCGCGGACCGGCCGAATGCGGGATGTGCTCACCACGATCCAGGCCGATCAGGACGCCATCATCCGTTCGGACGACACCGGTAGACCGTGAGGTACCCCTTCGTGAAATAGGAGTTGATTCCCCGATTGCGCAAACAGTCTCGAGAACCTCAAAACTGAGCTCAAACGCGGTCTAACGCTACCGAGTTACCTACCCAACTCCGCATCCGGGTTCTTTCCAGTGGGGGCGGTCATGCAATACCCTCAGAGGTATGACGATGGGTGGACGTGGGGCGGGCGGCGATAAGATTCAGTGGGATAAGCTGAATCAGCCTTGGTTCGACCGAATTGTTGAGACTCTGCTTCTTCGGAAGCTTCGAAGCGTGGCCGAAGTTGAAATACTCGATGGCAGAGGTGGCGATGGAGGCAGGGACGTGTCCGCTACCTACCCCGACGGTCGCCACGTTATTTACCAGTTGAAGTATTACCCCGAGGGAATGTCCGGTGGCCACAGGCCGCGTAGGACCGACGTGAAGAAGTCGTTCAAGCGAGCAGTCAACTTGCATGAGCCGCAAGACTGGATTCTTGTCACGCCCAGAAACTACTCCGACCCCGAGATGCAATTCTTGCGCAAGTTGCCAGATGAAACTCCTGCCGGAAAGCGCGCGCCCAAGGTTCAGTGGATCGGACGCGGAGGCCTGGACCAAATGCTTATCGAATTTCCTGAAGTTGATCGATGGTTAACCCTCGATCACGTTAAGGCAACTCGCGAGGTCTTTGAATGGGAAAGAAGAGCGTTCCTTGATTCTCCCGCCAGCGACCTCGCCGGAAGATTAGGCGCTCTTGGTGAGTTAGTCGATGCTACGGATCCTGACTGGACGTGGGACTTCGAGCGGCGTGAAGGCTTGACGATTCAAACGTTGCGAGCGCAGCATGACGAAGCGGCGACGCGTAGCCCCATCAGTATCACCTTCACCGCTGCGTTCGGACACGACTTTGCGGCAGACCAAGAAATTCGGCGGTCTATCGAATATGGATCGCCAGAGCGCATAGAGATCCCGGGCTCGGCGATCACAGAGTTTGATGTGTCGGGACCGAAGCTTATGAGCGATATGCCCGACCCGGATCTTCTGGTGATTACGAGCATTCCCGCCGATGACGTGCCCGCAGTTGGCATGCTTGTGGAACTCCGGTTTATTGAGTCAGGTGAAACGGTCGCGACCGAGGAGGGGACGGTCACCAAGGTCCACCGTGGCACTCGGGGCGTGACCACCGTTTTGTCGTTCTGCAGCGATCGACTCACGGTGAAAGCGCAGTTCACCTACCAGTCCTCGCCGAGCACCACTACGTTTGAAGTCGGGTGCAGAATTGAGGGGCTTAGTGCGCGAGCCGTTGCCGACCTACTCCGGACTGTTTCGAGGATAAGAACGTCAGGCGAGGTTCAACTCTATCTTGATGGCCGGTTCCTAGCTAAATACGGCCACCCCGGTGGCGCAATTGCTAAGGAAGACAGTGACCTAGACGAGATTCTCGAATTCGCGGATGACCTCGCTTGTGTTCTCGAGTACACGCGGCAGAACATGACTTTTCCGAAAAGATACACCGTGTTGGATCGGGTCCACGCGCGCGTCGCAAGACTGTTGATCGACGGTTATGTCGTCGCGTCACCTTTGGTACGCGGAGTAACGGCAAAGGTTGCCGATGACGTAGAGCCGTCTGCAGAAATTCGCAGCCTGCTCACACTGAGGCGATACGCACGATGGCAGGCTGGCTCCTACTTGGTTCCGATCGCTGGGAGAAACTTCAACCTCGGCCAATTCGTGGCGGTTCATCCCGAGTCATGGATTGAGAACGGTGTCGCGGCCTTTAAAGATCTGGAGCAAGGGAAAGTCAACTCCGGCCAACTAGTCGTCAGGCCGGGTGACGACCCATATTTTTTCGCCTACCTACCAGACTCTGATCTAAGGGATTACGACGATCGATTCTTCGCCGAATGGGACCTTGATGGCGTCGAGGAACCGTGGTTAGACCGGCCATGGCTTTCATTCGAGAACTCAGAAACCTAGCTTCCTGGCAGAAATGCGCGATGCTAAGAATTTGGGTATCAGACTGTTGCGGCCAGTGAAAGGCTGATGCTGCAACTCCATCGGATTGGAGATCCTCTCGGGACCGCCACTCAGGTCACCGTCTCGCTGCCATTACCCGAACCGACCCATTCCGCACCGATGGATCAGTTGACCGCAGCGCACTAAACGGGTTTGAACTCCGCCTCAGCGGCACTTGTCGATGACCCCACCGCGGATCATAGCCAGTGGCCCAGCCGCGACCCCGTCGTTCTCGCTCGTACACCATCAAGCGTTGAGTTAATAGTGCCGCTTAGTAACCCAGTTCCCCGGCGGCCCTAGGGGCGATCTGCAAACTCTCGATACGCGCTATTCGGTAGCTCGAAATTCGTTGACTTGTTGACCTTTCTCGGACAGTACATCACTTTCCGACGGCGGAATTTTGAAAATCAACTTTATCCCGTTTTTCGCCGCAAGTTTATCCAATATGTTGAGGTGTTCTGGGCTAGATGGAGAGCCCCCCCACGTTGCGATCACAGAATTTGCCGTATGGTAATCCAAGACTACAGGGAGACTCATCAATCCGATATAATGATCGGCTTCCTTCATAAATCCGGTCAAATCGGGACGCTTCTTTCTATTTTCATTCCCCACGCCGCCAAACCAACCTCCTTCGCGCTCATTAATTAATTCGCGATAGGCGATTGAACTGGCGTTTCGCGCTTCCAGTTCTCGCGCATTCTGTTCGTTAAAGTAAATGTGGCGCAGCTGGGCGACACTGTCAGTAAGAAGATCCACCTTAGCTTCAAGCGGCGATTCGTTAGCGTCCGGCTCGTTGGCCTTTATAGTCAAACCAAAGTGGCGCCACAAAGGATTTTGGCCACTGCAACTTGAGGCGCTATCGGAAATGTGACGGACTAGACGTTCCTGTTCATCTTCAATCTCCCAGCCGCGCAAGCTGGAGCTATAAATGTGAGTGTTAATTCCAGATGTATCGAACGGCAGCGACGTGTGGTCGTCTCTAACTAAAGCCACTGGAAGATTCAGAGATGTCCGAACACCGAGTTCAAAAAAAACATTCGGATTATGCCGACTTAAATCGCATAGTACCAAGTCCGCATTACTAAGGTGGGATATTATCTGACCGTGAATCAAATGTGACCCCTGCGCTGCTGGCCGGATTGCAGTAAACCCTGCTCTTTCCACAGCCTTTACGAACAGGCTTTCAATCACGTGCTCCCAGTGATCTGGGTCCTCGTAGAACTTCGCCTCCTCATCATGGGTGGTAATCGGCATCGCTATGAAGCACGTAGGCCGGGGATCCGGCGGTGGCTCTTTGGAAGTCCTATGGGGAGCTGACATACACATCACAGTATTGGATCGTGCTCGAGGCAGCCGGGGCTAGGCAAAAATCGCCTGTCCGTGAGCGAGGTGGCGGGCCTAGGACGTGGTGGCAGGGATGACTTCATCGTGTCAAGCTCTCCCAGATCGCGAGGGACTTCGGGATCCACTACACCACGCTGTACTCGTGGATGAAGAAGGCTGACTTCGAAGACGTTGAACGCCCCGGCGCCACCGCAGTCCAGACGGCTGAGCTACGTGAGGCGAAGAAGCGGGTTAAGACCCTCAAGAAAGAAATCAAGGTCCTGAGGCGGGCCGCGGCCTACTTCCCTCAGGCCCATCTACTGGGAAAATGAGCTACCCGCTCATCCGTGATCTGGCCGCTGACTGGATCCCCGTAACGGTGACCTGTCGGGTGCTCAAAATCTCCCAGCATCCCTACTATCGCTTGCTCAAGTGCCCGATCACGCCGTCTGCACTGGACGAGGCCTACCGCGCCAACGCCCTTTTCGACGCCCACCGTGGCGACCCAGAGTTCGGGTACCGGTTCCTCATGATAGAGGCTCGTGACGCTGTTGAGCCGATGACCGCACGCACGGGGTGGAAAGACTGCTCCGGGAATGGCTGGTGGTCGGTGTTCGGGAAGCGCAATAGTGGTGCGAAGAAGCCCAGTCCAACGGTCCATGACGACCAGTGCGCTGTGGTCGATGAGAAGGGCCGCACCCGGCACAAGTTCACCGCTGAGGCCGCGAACCGATTCTGAATCGGTGACAATACCGAATACTGGACGAATGAGTGGAAGTTGAACCTTTGCGCGTTCAAGGACGTCTACTCCAACAGGATTGTCGGATACCCCATCGACTCGCGGATGAAGTCACGCTTGGCCCTCGCGGCCCTGGACAACGCTGCTGGCCCGCGTTGTGACGTCGCCGGGTGTGTCGTCCACACCGACGGAGGGTCCCATTTCAAGAGCCGGAGATTCGTGCACGCCTTGAACCGTCACGACATGGTCGGATCCATGGGCCGAGTTGGAGCGGCCGGCGACAACGCCGCCATGGAATCGTTCTTCGCGCTGCTACAGACCTGACTTCCACAAGTTGACGCTGTTCTGCTGCTTGGGATTCCGGTTTGCGCTGGTAGGGCGAGTTCTGTGCTGGCGTTTGTGACACTAAACGGCCCGGTAGTTTGGGCGTGTGGGGCTGAAATTTCGGAAGGTGCCGACGGGGTCGGGGGCCACGGGCGTGCAGTTGGTCGAGTGGGTCGGCGGCCGGTTGGTGGTGCGCGAGCACCTGGGTTCGGCTCACACCCCCGGCGAGTTGGCGGCATTGATAGAGGTCGCCAAGCAGCGCATTCAGGGCGATCAGCAGGCGTTAGACCTGGAGTTGAGCGATCACGGCGGGGCGGTGATCGACGTGCCGGCGGCGACGGCCGCGCGGATCCAGCAGTCCACGGCGCGGATCTTGTGGCAGGGGTTGACCGGTACGTACTCCAGGCTCGGCTTCGACGTGGTTGGCGATACGGTGTTCCGCGACCTGGTGCTGTGCCGTGTGGTGGAGCCGACCAGCAAGTTGGACTCGGTTCGGGTCCTGGGCGAATTGGGGACGCAACCACCGCACGTCAACACGCTTTACAACTGTCTGCAGCGGGTGGTCGGCCGGGACTACCGCGCGCTGATAGCCACCGCCTGCTGGGCCCACGTCAACCGCGCCGGGGGCCCCGGTGTGGCGTTGGTGCTCTACGACTTGACCACCTTGTATTTCGAGGCCGAGAAGGAAGATGACCTGCGCAAAGTCGGTATGAGTAAAGAGCGCAAGGTCGACCCGCAGATCACCGTCGGCCTGCTGGTGGCCCGCGATGGGTTCCCGCTGGACGTGCACGTCTTCGAGGGCAACAAGGCAGAGACCAAGACGCTAATCCCGGTCATCACGGCTTTCCAAAAGCGCCACCAGATCAGCGACATGGTCGTGGTGGCCGATGCGGGCATGCTGTCGGCGGCCAACCTCAATGCGCTGGAAGATGCTGGCCTGTCGTTCATCGTCGGCTCCCGCACTTCCAAGGCGCCCAAGGAGCTCGAGGACCATTTCGGCCGCCGCGGCAATCTGATTGCCGACGACGGCGTCGTGGAGCTGATCCGCCCAATGGGCCAGGGCCGGGACCGGCGAGACCGGCGGGTGGTGTGGCACTACAAATGGGAGCGAGCCAAGCGAGACCGGCGGACGCTGAACGCGCAGATCGACCGCGCCCAACGCGTGGCCGACCGGGCAGAACCACTCAAGAAGCAGCGGTTCGTCAAGGTCACCGACCAGAAGGTAATCTTGGACGAGGCCTCGATCCAGCGGGCCCGCGAGTCTGCAGGCTACAAGGGGTATGTCACAAACATCGCCCCGGCCGTGATGGACGGCCATGCCGTCGTGGCGGCCTATCACGACCTCTGGAAAGTCGAGCAGTCCTTCCGCATGGCCAAGGCCGACCTGAGGGCGCGCCCGATCTTCCACCGCACCCGCGATGCGATCGAAGCTCACCTCACCGTCGTGTTCGCGGCCCTGGCCGTGGCGCGGCACCTGCAGGACCTCACCGGCATGTCGATCAAGAAGATCGTCACCACCCTGCGACCGCTGCGCACGGTCACCGTCGCCATCGGCGACCACGAAATGCTCGTCGAACCCACAATCCCGGACGCCGCGCGAGCCGTCATCGACGCGATCAACGCAGGGTGACACTAAAACTTGTGGAAGTCAGGACAGAAAGACGTGCTTGACCGCCGCGTCGGGGCCACCCGCGAGGACCTGCGAATCGCGATCGTTTCCTGGATCGAACGGTCCTACCACCGCCGCCGCCTAGATCGTCTCGGTCGGTTGACCCCCATCGAGTAAGAAACAATCATGACCACGCCAGCCACTCAGGCTGCGTGACTAACCACTATCACCTGACCGTGCAGCAGTCCTCTCAATCCGTTGATCGGCAGGGTCGGCGAAGCCTAAGGTAGCGCGCTCCCGGAGTCGGGCAACGGGTTGCATCTGGCCGGTTGCATCCGCTCGACGATCTTTCGCGACGGGCCGTGCAAGAGGCTCAACGACGTCAAGCACGCCACCGCAGCATGGACCGAGTGGCACAACAACGGCCGGCTCAACTCGAGCCTGGGTTACGTCCCGCCCGTCGAGTTCGAGCAGTACTAGTACGCCGCTTTCAAGGGGGAGCTGCAACCCACATAGGAGGCGGCGGGCAACCTGGGACAGTTTGTCCCGCCCATTGCGAGCACGATCGGCAGACCAAGACCCCGCACAATAGAATCGCTAACTTCGAACGCACCCGTTCCGCGACAGCAACGCGGGCCAAGGGTCTCGATGTTCGACCTGGTAGTGCTGACAAGATCCGGAGCCGTCGCACCAAGTATCTGCAGTCCACCGCCATACGCAGATCATTTGTGCAACCCAGAAGCCCATGTTCTGCGGTTTACACGTGTTCCGTCCCGTTACTCCGTCACTCTGATGGCGTAGCGCTGTCAGTTTAACTGAGTCGTGGAGCATAGATGGAAAGAGATGGTGCTGAGTTGCGCTGAGCACTTTTCCGGGTACGGGGATCGGAGTCGGCATCAAACCCGATCGCCGACAGCCTGTTAGAACATCTGGTCGAACTATTTGAGCTTCGACTTTATGCCACTAACCAATGGGGCCCTGCTTCCTCGCCAACCACATCGTGTGCTCCCTGCTGAATGCAGCTTCTGCATCGTGGACAAACTGGGCCCAGGCTTGCTCATCGTTCCCGTCCACATATGACCCGTCCAAAATGTCGATCTCGTGTGCCGTCAGGGCGTAAGCCACTGATAGTCCAGCATAGTTTCTCATTTGAAACCACGCTGCGCATCCTGCGGCAGCGGCAGCCAAAACGCCCAATAAGTCAGCATCGAAGAATTCCAGAATGCGAGCCATGCCTAGAAGAACAGCTAGCGCCTCAAGAGACACAATCGCTACCCTCCATTGGCTAGCCCGCTTACGATTCAGTTCGGCTTTCGCCGAGTACCAGTTCTTCTGGTCTCGCACCCGATTATCGATGTAGAAATCGTGGCGAACACTGATTGAGCCGGAACGTAGACGGCGCATCTCGGGAGTAATTGCACCCACGCTTCCGTTGGGCGGGCCGACGTCTATGGAATCAAGTTCATTCGCAATCTTTAAGAGTCGAGCACGAAAAGCTTCATCCACATCACCCTGAGAAAGGCGAAATGACTCTCCTCCGACGGCATACTGCCAACTCATCGACTTCACGGATTCCGCGGCGGCCCGCGCTTGATACCAACGCTTCTCCGCTTCACTCGACGTGTTCGAAGCACGAAGAAATAATGCGGCCAGGAAGAAAAGGACAGCAAGCACCGCCGCCGCGCGACCAGGAATCACAGCCGCGGCACTGGCAATTACCAGGCAGACGAGTTCTCCACGTCTAACACGGTTAAATAAGGTTTGCGCCTTAGCTGACGAATTATCAAAGGCCAAGTAAGCTGCAGGAAAGGTGAGCATTGCCTCCTCCTAACGTTATTGACCCGAAAGCCATATCGATAATTAACAAGGGTAATTTCTCCTCTGAAGCGCCCCGGAGTTATCGATCAAATGCGACCTTGCAGTCCGCGCCTGAAATCCATCTTCAATCCATTCCCTAAGATCGCTCGCTGTTCTCGGATAATAGTAGTAAGCGGCATAACTGGAATTAATCGAGCTGAAATTGTCCGCGAACCGCTCAGGCAAACGGTGCAGTGAGCGATCAGCTGGAGTAATGGCCATTAACCCGTTACGCTTGTTAACCGCACCGTGGCGCAGACTTGAGGACAGTTCCCAATCGACGTACTTTCGAGACCATGTGCATGCCCCAAGGAAAAGGATCGTAACAGTAGAATCTGCCAAATACTTGGAGCCTATCCGTCCCTTGATGTATTCTTCGTCGCTACTGTCAATTGGGTCTTCGAAGTGATCACTGTCCGATACACCAATCACCCTGGGAATAAAGATGTCGCTAAACTCTTCGACGAAGTCCGTAACGGCGTCGATATCCGCGCCGTGATAAGAAATAAAACACTTGTGTCGAACCGGGACGCTCCGCCCCAGTTTTGCGCCAATTAGTTTGTCTTTGGCATATTCCTGCTCACTCTGCGCGGCTAGAAAGCTGAGTCGCGCAAGCTTTTGGCTATAGTTTGAACTCACTCGTCTCCCATCAACGACGTTGCCAGTCTCAATAATCTACGCGGCAGAGCGTGCGGAGGGGACTGATTTTGGCCATACCCCTCCTTCTCAAGGCTCGGTATGACGGGAACATCTTCAACATACTCGCGCGCACTCGGCAGTCAGTTCGGCATGAACCGTTGCCCTGAGCCCATCCGGATCCTGCAACGAACCGTCATTGACTTACAACAACGTGCCCCCAGTCGGACTCGAACCGACACTGAAACGGTTTTAAGCCGTCTGCCTCTGCCAATTGGGCTATGGGGGCGTGTCGACCCTGCCGGGGCGGGGCCGGGAGACGCGTGAAGGCGCCGTGCCGAGCTAGCCTGCCAGGCGGGTCAGCACCGACATCCCGATGCCATCCAGGATGTCCTTCTCACTCACCGTGAGCTCGGACAACCCGGCGCGCTCTGCCATCACATCACACAGCGCCTGGACCACGATGGAGCCCCCGCCGATCACGTCTGCGCGTCCCGGGTGCATGGGCCCCAGGCTCCGGCGTTCGGTTACCGAGGACGCCACCAGGCGGTCACAGACCTCACGCATCTGCTCCAACGGAATGACGCTGCCGTGGATCCGCTCGGGGTCGTACTCCCCCAGCCCCTGCGCCAATGCACTCAACGTTGTGAAGGTGCCGGCCACGCCCACCCAGCGGGCAGCGCGGCCGACCGGCACGTCGCCGGCCTCGGCTAGGGCGTCCGCGATCACTGCGCGGGCGTCAGCGATCTCGGCCGCGGTCGGCGGGTCCGAGTGCAGCACCCGCTCGGTAATACGCACACACCCGACGTCGAGGCTGCGGGCGCCGAGGATCTGAACCTCTGCGTCAAGTAGCTCGCCCACCACGATCTCCGTGGACCCCCCGCCGAGGTCGGTCACCACGAACGGCCCTTCGGACGGGTCGAGGTCGATCACCCCGCCGGCGAAGGTCAACTCGGCCTCGGTCTGCCCACTGATCACCTCGGCCACCGCGCCCGGGAAGTGCGCACCGAGTATCTCGGCAGTCATGTCGAAGAACTCGTCTTTGTTGCCGGCATCGCGGGTCGCGGAGGTGGCCACCATGCGCACCGACTTCACGCCGAGCTCGGCCATCGTGGCCGCGTAGTCGGTGAGCGCGGTGCGACACCTGCTTATGGCTTCGGTCGAGAGGCTCCCGGTCGCGTCGACGCCCTCACCGAGCCGGATGATGCGCATCTCGCGGGTGACGTCGGTGAGCCCGGGCTGACCGGGGACGCCCTCGGCGACGAGCAAGCGGATGGAGTTGGTGCCGCAGTCCACAGCGCCAACGCGAACAGGCCCACCCCGGACGGCGCCATCGAGAGCAGCCGAGGTCACTCCTGCTCCTGCGCGTAGTAGTCCGGCACGCCCAGCTCCTCGGGCGTCGGCCAGTCCTCGGGCAGCGCCGTGCCGCGCAGTCCGGCCTCGCAGGCCAGCGCCACGGACTCGTCGCCCAACCACACCACGCCGGGCCCCTCGGCCAACGCGTAGGCCATCAGCACGTGCAGGCACTTGACCCGCTCGGGCATCCCGCCACCGGAGAAGTCGGTCCCGAGGTCCTCGATCTCGTTGCGCTGCTCGAGATACCGCTCATGCGCCTGGGTGTAGTTCAGCGCCATCTCGGGGTCGGCGGCCAACCTCGTCGTCATCCCCCTCATAATCCCCGCGGATTCCTGCCGACTCGCCTCGGCGGTGAGCCGCGGATCGGTGAGGTAGTACAGCGTGGGGAACGGGGTGCCGTCCTCCAGCCGCGGCGCGGTCTTGACCACCCCGGGCCTGCCGTCGGGGCTGCGGTA
>NZ_JAALDV010000539.1:1394-5537 GCF_014145045.1 Dietzia sp. DQ12-76 | reverse complement strand
ACGGGGGTCGATCCCGCCCGGGGCCTCCACGCGGAGGTCGATGTCGTCCCGCGAGGCCAGCCCGACCAGTTCGGGGAGCGTGAACGCGGCCTGCGCGGGCCCGCGCCGGCCCAGTACCACGATCTCGCGCACGCGGCTGCTGCGCAGTGCCTCCAGGGCCACGGGGGAGATGTCGCTCCCGGCGAGGGCCTCCGCGGGAGTGGCGAGGATCCTGGCGACGTCCAGGGCGACGTTGCCGTTACCGACGATGACGGCCCGCTCGTGGTCGAGCGGGACGCGCGCGTCGACGTGGTCGGGGTGGCCGTTGTACCAGCTCACCACCTGCGTCGCGGACATGCTCCCGGGGAGTCCGGTCCCCGGGATGTCGAGGGGGCGGTCGGTACTGGCCCCGGTCGCGTACACCACGGCGTCGTGGTGCGCGGCGAGGTCGCCGACGCCGAGGTCCCGGCCGATCTCCACGCCCAGGCGGTAGGTGAACCCGGACTGGTTCTCGATGAGGGTGAAAAGATCGGTGACCGACCGGGTCCGGGCGTGGTCGGGGGCCACGCCGTGGCGGGCCAGTCCGTGGGGCACCGGCAGGCGGTCGAACACGGTCACCTCGACGCCCGATTGCCTGAGTAGTTCATCCGCGGTGTAGAGAGCGGCCGGTCCGGCTCCGACGATCGCCACCCGGAGCGGGTGCCCGGCACGTCCCCGGTCGCGCTCCAGACGGCGGATCGGGGGGACCGGTGCCTGCGGCGGATACGGTCGTGAGGGTGTGCTCAACACGGCGTTGAGGTCGAGGAAGACCTGCTCAGCCGGCGTGAGACGGTCGTCGGGGACGATCGCGCCGACCGGACAGGCGCCGACGCACGCCCCGCAGTCCACGCAGACGTCCGGGTCGATGTACAGCATCTCCGCGGTGGCGAAGTCCGGTTCGTCCGGAGTCGGGTGGATGCAGTTGACCGGGCAGGCGTGCACGCAGGACGCGTCGGCGCAGCAGGCCTGGGTGACGACGTGGGGCATCAGGCGTGGGTGGCGTACGTGACGGGGGGTTCGCTGCGGTAGCGGGAGGCGCGGCCGTCGATCTTCAGGGCCCGCCAGACCCGCCGCGCGAGGGGGTTCATCAGACCGGACTGCTCGGCGAGCATGCGGACGTCGGAGAAGAGGTCAGACAGGAACTCACGGGACTTCGGACTGTTCCAGTAGAGCTCGTCGATGACCTCGCGGGGGACGCCGAACTCCTCGCGGAACTCCTTGGTCGGCTTGAGGATGGCGTCGCACAGCACCCGCATGATCACGGGGAACGCCAGGGAGATCGCGAAGGCCTGGCCGCGCGTCAACCGGGGCGCGTAGCGGGCGACGTAGGTGTGGGCGAAGGAGATGTGCCGGGCCTCCTCCGCCACGTGGATCTCCATGATCCGGCTCAGCACGGGCGGGAGTTCGTCCGCGCCACGCAGGATCTGCTTCTGGGTGTGGTCGATGGGCTCCTCGCCGGCGAGGACGCCGATGAAGAAGCCCACGGGGGTGAGGGAGGCGAACCAGGGGATGACCGGCGAGACCCTGCGCAGCCAGCGGGGAAGGCCGGGGACGTCGGCGCCGATGATGTTCACGCCCTGCTGGAACATCTGGGTGTGGTGACACTCCTCGGTCGCCTCGTGGGTGAGGTACCGGAACTCTGCCGATCCGTTGTCAAGGGTGGCGATGTACTGCATGATCCCGCGGATCAGGAGGTTCTCGAACTGCAGGCCGACCTTCATGATGTTGGCCTGGCGCCACATGCCGATCTCGATCCGCGTCTCCACGGGTAGGGACTGGTACCAGGGGTGGGCACCCAGGGGGTCGACCGCCGCGGGGAGGATCCAGCGCTCGTCGGAGCGGTCCACCCGGAAGTCGGGATGGTCCCAGGGGACGTCGACGAACGCGTCGAAGTGGCGTCGCACCGACGCCTCGGACAGGCGGAGCAGAGTGGCGTCGTACTCCTCGCGCGAACTGGTCGGGGTCGGGGCCGACGGCTGCGTCCGGATCGAGGGGGCTGGGGTGGGGGTGGGTGCGGGCATGACGATCCCTTTCGTCTTCCGACCACTCGGGCCGGAGAGAGCCTCGGCGTACAGAGGAGGAAGTACAGAGTGACATTTGAGGTCTCTTTGTAACTGAGGCTAGGCAGCAGTGCCCCTCGTGTCAACGCCCGCACGCCACCGTCCTGCTCAGAGCCCTCCCCGGCCCTCTCGCGCCCTGATTCGCTCAGGACCCGTCGGTAGGCCCCCTTCGCCCGCGGAGTTGCGGGCCCAGGTGCCTGCGGGCGAAGTCGCGCGCCACGTCGGGGTCGTCCAGATCGATCGTGGTGGACGGGGTGAGGACGAACGAGATCACCAGTCGGACGGCCACCTCGGCCGCCACCAGGAGTTCCTCGTGGGACCGCGAGTCGTCGAGACTGGAGGCCATCTCCGAGGCGAGGAACTCGGCACTGTTACTGACCAGGGGCTCGCCCCGCACCGTCAGGTAGGGGACGGCGACCTCGGGCTCGCTCTCCAGGAGTCGGTTGAGCAGGCCGTGGGCGCGCAGGGTCTCGACCGTGTAGAGGAACCCCTCGGTCAGCTTGGACTCCACGTCGTCGTAGCGGTCGATCTCCTGCTTCAGCCCGGCCAGGATGCGGCCGGTCTCGCGCAGCAGGACGGCGTTGATCAGTTCCTGCTTGTTGGCGAACCGGCGGTAGAGGGTCATCCGGGACAGGCCCGACCGCTGCGTGATGTCCCCCATCGTGGACCGGGTCACGCCGAAGGTCTCGAACTGTCGGACGGCTGCGTCGAGGAGCTTCTCGCCGATGTCGTCCGTCGTGCTGCTCGGCCCGTGGCGGTCCAGAGCTGCGCGGATGAAGGTCGCGGCGGTGAACGGGAGATTCGGGGGCATCGCTCGATTGTCCCCCAGACCCGGCGCTCGCGCGGAGGTGTGGCGTGACCGGTGGGGTCGGAACCGGATCGTGATGTCAGTCGCGGAGCGCCCGGCGGATGGCGTCGTCGATGCCTGTCCGCTCCCACCCGGCGGGAAACAGATCCGCGGTCTGGTCGGCGGTCACCATATCGTGGCGGAGGCTCTCGACCAACGCGCCGACGGTCGCGGGATCCGAGTCGACGACGGGGGACAGCCCCGCGGCGACCAGATCCCATGGCACCCCGAACACCGGGATGCGGAGGGTGGGCAGGCCCGCGACCCGCGAGAACCTGCGCAGCAGCGCGGGGTAGGTGAGGACCTCGCCGCATCCGAGGTCCCCGTGGCCGGAACGCGGAACCCCCTCCAGCGCGTGACACAGGGCCTCGAGGACGTCGCGCTCGGCGATCGGCTCGACCCGGCTGCCGCGCATCCACCGGGGCACTGGTTGGACCGGCAACCGATCGCACAGTGTGCGCAGCATTTCGAAGCTCACCGAGCCGGCACCGAGGACGATGCCGGCCCGGAGGGTGAACACCGGCGTGGGTCCGTCCGAGAGCAGCTGTTCGACCTCGAGCCGGGAGGACATGTGCCGGGACAGCGTGTCGCCCGGGCCGGCTGACGGTGCGAGCCCGGAGACGTAGACGCAGCGACCGACGCCGGCCGCGGCCATCGACTCGCGCATCGCGGTGGCGCCCGCCGCGTCCTCGGACCGGAAACCCGGCCCGTGCCCCATACGGTGGACCAGGTAGACGACCGAGTCCACGCCGTCCAGGGCGGCGGGCAGGCAGTCCGGGTCGAGGACGTCGCAGTGGACCGTCTCCTCGCGGCCGCCCCGGTCGTGGGACGTCCGCTCGTGGGGCCCCGCCCGCCGGGGATCGGTGACACCGGCCCGGACGTGGTGCCCCCGGGCCAGCAGTTCGGGTACCAGGCGCGATCCCAGGTACCCACCCGATCCCACGACGAGCACGGTCATCCCGCGTCGAGATCCTGTTCGATGAGGGCGGCGATCTCGGCCACCGCGGCGGCGTCGTCCCCGCTCACCGTGACCTCGGCCCCCTTCTCGGCTCCGAGCGCCATGATGAGCATCGCCGAGGCGGCGTCGGCCTCCTCACCGTCGAACGCGATCTCGATGTCCGTGTCGTACTTCTCGGCGGCCTCGGCGATGATCCCCGCGGGGCGGGCGTGCAGCCCCTCGGCGGATCCCACGATGACGGTGGTGGTGGGCATGGTGTC
>NZ_JAALDV010000539.1:0-1333 GCF_014145045.1 Dietzia sp. DQ12-76 | reverse complement strand
GGCGGGTCGGCGGACCGACCCGCCGGAGAGCGGTCGGGTGGGGATCAGGCGGCGACGGCGACGGGCGCCGGTGCCGCGACAGGAGCGGGATCTCGACGGGCGCTCTTGGCCAGGACCACGGCTGTGGTCGAGACCAGCATGCCCGCGAGGATGGCCACCAGGTAACCCCAGACCGGGTTGATGGCGAACACCACGAACAGACCGCCGTGCGGTGCGTACGACTCCACCGAGAATGCCATGATCAGCGCTCCGGTGACGGCACCGCCGGCCATCATCGAGGGGATCACGCGGATCGGGTCGGCGGCGGCGAACGGGATGGCACCCTCGGTGATGAAGCTGGCACCCAGCAGGAACGCGGCCCGGCCGTTCTCCTGCTCGACCTCGGTGAACAGGCGCTTGCGGACGACCGTCGCCAGGCCCATGGCCAGCGGCGGCACCATGCCGGCGGCCATGACCGCGGCCATGATGCGCAGCGAGGCCGGGTTGTCGGCGACCAGTCCGGCGGTGGCGAAGGTGTAGGCGGCCTTGTTGACCGGTCCGCCGAGGTCGAAGCACATCATGAGGCCCAGGATGACGCCGAGCAGGATCACCGAGGTCCCGCTCATCCCGCCCAGCCACGACTCCATGGCGGAGGTCAACGAGGCCAGCGGACGGCCGAGCAGCAGGAACATCAGCAGGCCGATCGCGAGCGATCCGAGCAGCGGGATCAGCACCACCGGCATGAGGCCGGACAGCCAGCGCGGGGTCTTCCACGTGGTCATCCACCGCACCAGGTAGCCGGCGAGGATGCCCGTGACGAGCGCACCGATGAACCCGGCGCCGAGGGTGGCCGAGAGCGCACCGCCCACGAAGCCCGGCGCGATGCCCGGGCGGTCGGCGAGCCCGTAGGCGATGTACCCGGACAGGACCGCGATCATGAAGCCCATCGCGGCCTGGCCTATCGCGAAGAGCACGGCGCCGATGTACAACCTCAGCCCGGCGTGGGTGAGCATCTCGGCCCCGGCGGTCCCGGCGGACACGATCTCACCGTCGAGGTACCAGACCTGGCCGGGCAGGTCGGCCAGCGTGAACCCGGTGGCCACCTCCTGCCAGACAAAGGCCACGTCGTATCCGGCGAACAGGAACCCCAGCGCCAGCAGGAGACCGCCCGCAGCGACGAACGGGATCATGTACGACACACCGGTCATCACCGCGCGCTGCAGGCCACGGGCCCAGTGTTCGTCCGACCCGGACCCGCCGGAGCTCGAGTCCCCACCCGATCCGGACGAGGCCGGGACGCGCTTGGCGTCGGGGTCGCCCGCGGCGGCGAGCGCCTCGTCGAGCACCCGCGCGG
>NZ_JAALDV010000538.1:0-2182 GCF_014145045.1 Dietzia sp. DQ12-76 | reverse complement strand
CCGCCAGCCGACCGGGCGGGGCGGCGGCGAGCTCGGCGAGGATCATCCCCGCCGCGAACCAGGAGGCGAACGCCGGGGGCAGGATCTGGTCGTTGACCCGTTCGGGTAGCCCCAGCTCGTACCAGGGGACCAGAGCCCACGCCAGGCTCAGTACCCCCACGGCGGCGATCGTCGGGATCCGCCACCGCGCCGCGCGGCCCCGGAGCCCGGCCAGCGCCCACCACAGCAGCGGCAGAACGAGGTAGAACGACATCTCCACGGACAGCGACCACGCGTGGGTCAGGCCCTCGACCAGCGAGTCGGGGACGTATACCTGCGTCAGGGTCAGGTTGGCGATCCAGGTCGAGGCCGAGGTGCGAGCGTTCTGGGGGATGAGGAGGAACACCGTGGCCACCACGACGAGATAGGCGGGCATGATGCGGACGAGGCGGGAGCGCAGGTAGGACCCCGGTGACCGGGCGGTGCCGGGTCCGCCCTGTCGGGCGTGCAGGGCGTGGGCCCGCCACAGCAGGAAGCCGGAGAGCGCGAAGAACACGGCCACGGACAGGTCGAACCGGCCCCAGAGTCGGTTGATCGCCGATCCCGTGGAGGACCCGGTCTGGAACGCGACGTGAGTGGTGAGGACGGCGATCGCGGCGACCGCGCGGAAGCCCTCCAACGCCGGCACGAAGCCGGTGGCGGACGGGAGAGTTCCGACTTGTCGGTCGGGGGTGGCGAATGCGTTCTTCATCACTGTTAATCTTCTCCTGATGATGGTCCGGTCCGGCGACCGACCCGGGAAGCTACCCGGGGGTAACCGGTGGATCCAGGGCGACTCCAGGAGGACAACCGATGGCACGACAGAGCAGTTCCGCGGGACGGAGGTCGTCAGTGCCCGCACTGGTCCTCGTCGGGCTCGGAGCGTTCCTCATCACTATCGCACTGGCGCTGGTCTTCTTCGTGGTGCCGACGCAGAAGAAGACCCCGCTGGACATCAACACCACCACTGTCACCAACACCACGCAGGGTGCGGTCCTGGTCGGCGCGGCGCTGGCCGGTAACACACCGACCGAGCTCAACGCCGACCGCCCCGAGTGCCGCGCCGGGGGCGCGAACGGCGACGACGAGGACGCGGCCGGCGGTTCGCCCGATGAGGGTGCGACCGACGAGGAGCAGGTCGTCGAGACCCCGGACGGCCCGGCGGCTGACGACGCCGATGTCCAGTTCCCGGTCACCTGCTTCATCGACAACGACATCCCGCTCTACTCGCAGCGCCGCGTCCAGGCGGTGGAGCCGTCGGACTCCGAGGTCATCACGTTCCAGGCCGCGCAGTCGCTGCTCCGCGAGGACAAGACCGGTTCGGACGGGGTCGAGGGCCTGGTCAACGCGTCGATCGACCGGGTCACCGTGGACCGGGTGACCGCCGAGCCGACCGACGAGGCCGTGAGCACCCTGCAGCTGGTCGCCACCGGTGCCGGCGACGAGACCGCACCGGCCGGGTTCGTCCGCCGGGGACTGCAGTACAAGTTCCCGTTCGACACCGAGCAGCGGGACTACGACTACTTCGACGCCAGCACCTTCACCACCAACCCGATCTCCTTCGTCGGTGAGACCACCGTGGGCGGCATCGACGCGTACGAGTTCCGTCAGGAGCTCGGGCCGATCGACATGTGGTCCTCGATCCGGGATCATTTCGCGTCGATCAGCGACGGGTACGACCCCGCCGTGGAGGCCGTCCTGGCCAGCTACCGGCGCGAGGGCATGACCGCGGGACAGTGGGGTCTGGCGGGTGACCCGGAGCGCGAGGTCGACATGCGGCGCTTCTACACCAACACCCGCACGGTGTACGTGAACCCCGAGACCGGTCAGATCATCAACGGCAGCGAGAACATCTACCAGTTCTTCGCCGAGGACCAGGACGAGGCGGAGGCCTTCGTCAACGACGCGGCGGGCATGGAGGAGGAGCGGGCCGAGCCCACCCGGACGGCCGTCCGGTTCGAGTCCGGGTGGAACGAGGAGACCCAGGAGCGGACCCTGTCCGCCGCCCAGGAGACGGCGGACACCCTCAACACGTTCGGTCGCATCCTGCCGGCGGTGCTCGGAGTGCTGGGCGTCCTGGCCGTCCTCGGCGGGATCCTGCTGGGCCTCCGCGGAGGCGCGGGGGGTCCGACCGGCAGAGGCACGCGCGCCACCCGTGGCGCCC
>NZ_JAALDV010000537.1:0-1659 GCF_014145045.1 Dietzia sp. DQ12-76 | reverse complement strand
ACCAGCCCGGATCCGGGCCCCGCCAGGGCCTCGAGCCCCGGTAGTCACGCGGTTCCACGCCGCCTCCGGGGAAGACGGACATACCGGCCGCGAACTGCATGGTGGCCACGCGGTGCTGCAGGAACACCTCGACTCCCCCGCCCACTCGGGCGTCACGCACCAGGGCCACCGTGGCGGCCTCGCGGACCGGGACGTCCGCGGGTGAGGTCGTCACGGGGTCGCAGACGCGGCTCATGGACGCCGGTGCCGGCCGGACCGACGCGCCCGACGGGCGAAGAACCGTCCGTCGATGGCGTCGACGACGATCGACTGTGCGAAGGCGCGGCTGAGGTTCTCGGAGGTGATCACGTCGTCGATCAACCCGGTGGCCGTCACCCCGCCCTCCGAGAGCAGCATCGCGTGGGTGAAACCCGGGGGGATCTCCTCCACGTGGTGGGTCACCAGCACCGTGGCCGGGGCGTCGGGGTCGAGAGCCATGTCCGCCAGACGGGCGACCAGATCCTCCCGGCCACCCAGATCGAGGCCCGCTCCGGGTTCGTCCAGCAGGAGAAGTTCCGGATCGGTCATCATCGCGCGGGCGATCAGCACCCTCTTGCGTTCGCCCTCCGACAGGGTCCCCCAGGTGCGGTCGGCCAGGTGCTCGCCCCCGATCATCTCCAGGGTGTCCGCCGCGCGGTCGAAGTCGGCCCGGTCGTAGGCCTCCCGCCACCTCCCCAACACGGCGTACCCGGCGGAGACCACCAGGTCCTCGACCACCTCGTCGCCCGGGATCCGGCCGGCCACCGCGGCGGACGACAACCCCACCCGGCTCCGGAGTTCGGTGACCTCGGTGCGACCCAGTTGCTCACCGAGGATCACCGCCGAGCCGGTGCTCGGGTACTCGAGCGCCGAGGCGATGCGCAGCAGCGAGGTCTTGCCCGCACCGTTGGGCCCCAGGACGACCCATCTCTCGTCCAGCTCCACCTGCCAGGTGACGGGTCCCACGAGCGTCCGCCCGTCCCTCCGGAGCGAGACGTCGGTCAGATCCAGGACGAGGTCGGGGTCGGTCTCGATAGGCGTTCTCACGACCCCCATCTAACCCCCTCCCCGGTGGCCGGGTGCCGAGGAACACGGCACGAGCGCGTGAACACCCACGCCACGCCCCTGCCGGATCGGCGCCCGCTTCGATAGCGTCGTGTCGTAGAGGCGTCCACACCCCGGAGCCCGCAGCCGAGAGGAGCACCGACGTGAACGACCGTCTGGCCATCGACGAGGTCCGCCCCCTGGTCTCCTGCGGGAGGTTCCCCGCCAAGTCGGTCGTGGGTGAGGTGCTGCCGATCTCGGCGACCGTGTGGCGGGAGGGCCACGACGCGCTGTCGGCGAGCCTGGTGGTCCGCCGACCCGGTGGCGCCTCCTCCCGCACGACGATGGTCCCCGGGAAGGAGGCGGACACCGTCCACGCGCTCCTGACCACCGACGCCCCCGGGATGTGGTCGTTCCGCGTCGAGGCGTGGTCCGACCCGTTCGCCACGTGGAACAGCGGCATCGTCAAGAAGATGGACGCCGGCCAGGGCGCCGACGTCCTGGGTAACGAGTTCGAGGTGGGCGCGCGGGTCCTGGACGCCGGTGCCGCGCAGGCGGCGGCGTCGGGCGACACCGACCGTGCCGCGCTCCTGACGG
>NZ_JAALDV010000536.1:0-2025 GCF_014145045.1 Dietzia sp. DQ12-76 | reverse complement strand
TGGCGGGCGTACTCGTCCCGCAGGGCCGAGTCGCGGATGTCGGCGACCACCGGAACCGTCCGGCGCAGCGCCTCGACCCGGCCCTCCGCGTGGTCGAGGTCGTACTCCCCGAGCATCGAGCGGATGGCGAACTCGAACATCGGCACCCGGGTGGAGATGAGGTCCCGCACTGCCGCGTCACCCTTGTTCTGCCTCAGGTCACACGGGTCCTGGCCGGCGGGCGCCACCGCGACGAAGGTGCGACCGGAGAACTGCTGGTCACCGGAGAACGCCCGCATCGCGGCCTTCTTGCCGGCCTCGTCCCCGTCGAAGGTGTAGATGATCTCGCCGCGGAAGTAGTTGTCGTCCAGCATCAACCGCCGGAGCGTGGACAGGTGGTCCTCGCCGAACGCGGTGCCACACGCGGCGACGGCGGTGGTCACGCCCGCCGCGTGCATCGCCATGACATCCGTATATCCCTCCACCACCACCGCGCGGCGCTGGGAGGCGATGTCCCGCTTGGCCAGGTCCAGGCCGAACAACACCTGGGACTTCTTGTAGAGCATCGTCTCCGGAGTGTTCATGTACTTGCCCAGCGTGTCGTCCTCGAAGAGCTTGCGCGCGCCGAAGCCGATCACCTCCCCCGCGAGATTGCGGATCGGCCACAACAGGCGACGGTGGAAGCGGTCGATGAGCGTCCCCCGCGAACTGGTCTTGGACAGGCCCGCCGATTCCAGCTCCTTGGGCTCGAACCCCTGCCGCATCAGATGCTTGCTCATCGTGTCCCAGCCCGCCGGCGCGTACCCACACCCGAACGTCTCGGCGTGGGAGAGGTCGAAGCCGCGGTCGAGCAGGAACGCCCGGGCGGTCTCGGCCTCCGCGTCCTCGCGGAGACGCTCGGCGTAGAACTGCTGCGCAGCGGCGTTGGCCTGGACCAACCTCGACCGGGTCCCGCGGTCACGCTGGATCACCTGTCCGCCGCCCTCGTACGAAATGCGGTACCCGATCCTGTCCGCGAGCTGCTCCACGGCCTCGACGAAGCTGATGTGCTCCATCTTCATGAGGAAGGCGAACACGTCGCCGCCCTCACCGGTCGAGAAGCAGTGGAAGTAGCCGTGCTGGGGCCGGACGTGGAACGAGGGCGTCTTCTCGTCCTTGAACGGGGACAGTCCCTTCATGGAGTCCGCCCCGCCTGGTTTGAGCGCGACGTATTCGCCGACGATCTCCTCGATGCGAGTGCGTTCGCGGATCGCGGCGATGTCCTGCTCCGGAATCCGCCCTGCCATGCCGCCCAGAGTAACCGTCCGGACGGGAGACCGGCGTGGCCCCCGCGACAGGCCGATACGCTGGCCGCATGATCGCACCCCTGCCCCGCGCCCACGCCATACGGAACCCAGGGTCCCGCACGGTGGCGGCCTTCGCGTTCCTGGTGGCCCTCCTCGTCGGTCTCGTCGGGTGGGCGACGCCGTCGGCCTCGGCCGAACCGCCGTCCCGGCTGCAGCAGCAGGTCACGGATTCCGCAGGAGTGCTGGGCGCGCAGACGACCGCCGTGGAGGACCGTCTCGCGGAGCTCCGGTCGACCGACAACCTCCAACTCTGGGTGGTCTACGTCGACAGCTTCGACGGGGTGCCCGCGCAGTTGTGGGCACAGGAGACGGCCCGGCTGTCCGACCTGGGGGCCTCCGACGTGCTGCTCGCGGTGGCGGTCGGTGACCGCGGATACTGGTTCGAGTCCACCGACCCGCGTGCGGATCAGCGGATCGCCGACAGGGACATCGAGCCGCGACTCGCGGAGGACGACTGGGCCGGTGCGGCGATCGGTGCCGCCGACGGGCTCGAACGCCAGGGATCGGGCTCCGGGCTCTCCGGCGCCGCTCTGCTCGGACTCATCGCGCTGATCGTCATCGTGGTGGCCGCGGTACTGCTGGTCAGCCGGCGGCGCCGGGCGACCCGAACGGCCCGTCAGGCCGAGTCCGCCCGCGAGATACCCGGAGATGACACCGCCCGGCTGTCCGCGCTGCCGGTGGACGTCCTCGACTCCCGCGC
>NZ_JAALDV010000535.1:0-1199 GCF_014145045.1 Dietzia sp. DQ12-76 | reverse complement strand
GAGCCCCAGGCGCTCGCGGCGGCCGGTGGCCCGGTCGGGGAGCTGCTCGAGGCCACGGTGCTCGACGGTTCGCTCGAGCCCGAGGCCGACTCGCTCGTGGTCTCCCGGGAGGTCTCGCGGGACAACGGGTGGACGATGGGCGCCCGGGTGCCGCTGGTCGGCCCGGACGGAACCGAGTCCACCCTCCGGGTGACCGGGGTCTACGACGACGCCCAGATCCTCGGCCCCTTCTACACCGGTATGGACGTGTACGAACGGTTGGTACCGGAGAACCTCCGCTCGACGGCCATCGTGTTGGCCAAGGCGGCCCCGGGGACGCCGCCGGACGAGGTCCTGGCCGCCGTCACCGAGGAGCTCGCCGACATCCCGATCGCCACCGTGCAGAGCAAACAGCAGTACATCGACGTCCAGTCGGGCGGGATCGACCAGCTGCTCACGATCATCTACGCCCTGCTGGGCCTGGCCCTGGTGATCGCGGTGCTGGGGATCGTCAACACCCTCGCGCTGTCCGTGATCGAGCGGCGCACGGAGATCGGCATGCTGCGCGCCGTGGGCATGCAGCGGTCCCAGATCCGGCGGACGATCAACCTCGAATCCACGCAGATCGCGGTGTTCGGTGCCCTGATCGGCGCCGCCGTCGGTGTCTATCTGGGGTGGGCGTTCGTCTCCGTGCTCGCGGACAGCGGGCTCAGCGAGACCACCATCCCCTGGGGGAACATCGGACTCGTTCTGGTGGCCTCCGCGGTCGTGGGTGTGCTGGCCTCGCTGTGGCCCGCGCATCGCGCTGCCAAGACCGATCCGTTGGAGGCGATCTCGGACTAGCCCGCCACCGAGAGCCAGGCCGCCACCGCCGCACCGGCGATCATCGCGGGACCGAACGCGATGCCGGTGTGGCGGTTCGCTCTACGGATGGCGAGCAACACCACTGCCACCACTGCGTTGAGCGCGAACGCCGCCAGCGTCCCGACCAGGACGTAGTACCAGCCCAGCCATCCGAGAAACAGGCCGAGGACGCCGGCGAGCTTGACGTCGCCCAGCCCGAGTCCCGAGGGGTTGATGAACGCCAGGGTGAAGTAGAGGGCGAGCAGTGCGAGCGCCGCGGCCCCGGCGCGCCCCAGCGCGCCCCAGTCCCCGCTCACCATCGCCGCCACGCCCAACGTCGCCAGGAGGGCCGGGTACAGGGGGACGACGACGACGTC
>NZ_JAALDV010000534.1:0-1162 GCF_014145045.1 Dietzia sp. DQ12-76 | reverse complement strand
CCGCGGGACGTCGTCCCGCGGGCCCGAGGCGTCCCGGTGTCGAGGTCTCGGTGGGGTCAGACCCGGGCCCCCGGAGCCGAGGCGCTCTTGACCCGCTCGCCGAACAGCGGACCGTACAGGGCGCCGGCGATGAGCGCGCCGAGGATCGGGGCCACCCAGAAGAGCCACAGCTGTCCGACGGCCCCGTCGCCGTTGAAGAACGCCACGGCGGTGGAGCGGGCCGGGTTGACCGAGGTGTTGGTGATCGGGATCGAGACGAGGTGGATGAGCGTCAGCGTCAGACCGATCGCCAGCGGCGCGAATCCGGCAGGTGCACGGCGATCCGTGGCGCCGAGGATCACCCAGATGAAGATCGCGGTCAGCACGACCTCGATGATGAGGGCCGACAGCAGACCGTATCCGTCCGGGGAGTTCTCCCCGTAGCCGTTCGCGGCCATGTGCCCCGTCGCCTCGAAGCCCGCCTTGCCCGAGGCCACGACCAGGATCAGTGCGCCCGCGACGAGGCCCCCGAGGACCTGGCTGACGATATAGACGGGCGCCTTGGACCAGGGCAGGCGCCCCGCGATCGCCGCGCCGATGGTGACGGCGGGGTTGAAGTGGCCTCCCGAGAGGTGGCCGAGCGCGTACACGCCGGTCAGGACGGTCAGGCCGAAGGCCAGGGAGACTCCGAGATAACCGACGCCCACGGGAACATCCCCGGTGTCGGCGGTGGCCACCTGGACGGCCGCGAACACCGCGGTGCCGCACCCTCCCAGCACCAGCCAGAAGGTGCCTATCATCTCGGCCGCGATCACGGCCGTCCCGGACGGCGTGGCGGTGGAAGTGTCGGTTGGCGTACTCGGGGACGTGTCGGACATGAGCTGACCTCCGGTGGTGAACTCCCGGGGACGGGAGGCGGGAACGCGATGTTGACGATCCTCGCAGGGAGAAAGCTAGCGCGGCGGCGAGGATCCCGCGCCGATTTCGCGACCCGTCGCATCGCCCAGGCGATGTGACGCCGCGGTCAGGGTGCCAGGAGAGACGGCAGCGCCTGCGCGGCGGTGGCGCGTAGGTGCACGCTCGCCTCGTGCGGGAAACCCGGAGGACCGGGGTTCACCTCGACCAGCGGCACGCCGCGGTCCGCGGCGAGGCCGGGGAGCGACGCGGCGGGGTGGACGAGGCC
>NZ_JAALDV010000533.1:2219-5739 GCF_014145045.1 Dietzia sp. DQ12-76 | reverse complement strand
CAGCGTCAACTTGTGGAAGTCAGGTCTGACCACCGGGAGGACGAACTCCGACGCAGCGCGGCCGAGGACGCCACCCGCCTGGTCGTCCAGCTCGCGTCCTACGACCACGCCGACGTGGACGCGAACATCGAGGCGGTCGTGGCGGAATCCACCCCGGAGTTCGCCGACCGCTATCGCGAGGTGTCCGAGGGGCTGCGCGAGTTGCTCGCGAACGGACAGGGCACCTCGACCGGGACCGTCACCCACGCGGGAGTCCAGAGCGTCGACACCGAACGGGCCGTCGTCCTGGTGTTCCTCGACCAGGAGATCACCAACGTCACCGTGCCCGAGGGCCGGGTCGACGCGAGCCGCATGGTCGTGACCCTGGTCCGCGGAGGGAACCGCTGGCTGCTCGACTCCGCCGAACTCGCCTGACCCCCGGCTGATCCGAACGACCAGCCCGAACCGAAGGAGAACCACCCGTGATCACCGAACTCCACCGCACTCCCGCCGCCCCGGTTCCCCGGGCCGTCCCCCCTGGGGTCGCCGACGCCGTCGACTCCATCGGGGCCGCCGGCGGAGTGGCCAACGTCATCATGCAGTTGTCCTGGCCGGAGATCGGCTGGGGTGTGCGGGAGAGCCGCGTGGACACCGGGAACGTCTACAAGCACCCGCTCAAGCGCGCGCGCACGACCTTCCAGTACCTGGCGGTGGCGACCCTGGGGAGCGACGACGACAAGCGGATCTACCGCGAGGAGGTCACCCGGATCCATCGGCGTGTGCACTCCACCCCGGACAGCCCGGTGACCTACAGCGCCCTCGATCCGGAGCTGCAGATGTGGGTGGCGGCATGCCTCTACGTCGGATTCGAGGACGCGTTCGAGTGGCTGCACGGTCCGATGACCGACTCCGATCGAGAGGCGTTCTACCTCTCCGCACCGACGTTGGGCACCACGCTCCAGGTGCGGCCCGAGCAGTGGCCGTCCACGCGTACGGAGTTCGAGGACTACTGGCGTGAGGGGATGTCGCGGATCCGATTCGACGACCCGGTCCGCGAGCACCTGGTGGGGCTCGCCGAACTCCGGATGCTGCCGCAGCCCACGACCGTGTTGTTCGGCAGACTGAACAAGTGGGTGACCACGGGGTTCCTGCACCGCGAGTTCCGGGACGCACTCGGGCTGCCGTGGAACCCACGGGATCAGCGCCGTTTCGAGCGGTTCCTCGAGGTGACGGCGGCGGCCAATCGACTTCTGCCGTGGCCGGTGCGCACGCTCACCTACCGCGTCCTGCTGCTCGAGCTCAGGTGGCGCCTGCGGACCGGACGACCGCTGATGTGACGCTCCCGCCCCGCCCCGCCCCGCCCCGGCGCGGAGCGGCGCGGAGCGGAGCGGGGCGGCCTGACGTCGTCGCGGGTCAGGCCGGAGCGATCGATGTCGCGACGCTGCCCCCCACACGGTCGTCCTCCCCCTCCTCCGCCCGGTCACTGTCACGCTCCTCGTCCCACACGCCGGCGCGCTGGAGATGGGCGATGAGCAGATCGGCCCCGTTGCTGAACTCGGCGTCGATCACCGCATGGGCCGTCTCCACATCCCCGGTGCGCAGCGCCTCGAGCATCCGCCGGTTGTCCACGAGTGCGGCCGCGCGCCAGGCCGGATCGTCCGCGTAGAGGCGATAGGGCATGTAGCGCGCGGCGTTGTTGAGGAACCGGGACAGCTTGTCGGAGCGGGACGCCCGGTTGATCGAGCGGTGGATGGCGTACTGCGCACTGACCACGCGGTCCGGATCGCCCGCCGCGGCCGCTGCCTCGAACTCCTCCACCAGGCGGGCGTGCTGATCGAGGGCCGACTCGTCGAACCGCGTGATGGCCCGGTCGACGATCCGCCTGGACAACTCCGCCTGCAGCCAGAAGATGTCCTCGACGTCCTGCCTGCTCATCGGCGAGACGAGGTATCCGCGTCGCGGGACGAGGTCCACCAACCCCTCTCCGCGAAGCGTGAGGAGGGCCTCCCGCACCGGGGTCACGCTCACCCCGAGGGCGGCTGCGGTCTCGTCCAACCGGATGAAGTCCCCGGGGCGCACCTGGCCGCTCATGATCCGGGTCCGCACGTGGTCGGCGACCTCTTCTGACAGCTGTGGGCGCTGCGCGAGTCGTGTTGCGGCCATTTCCGACACCCCATCTCCGGTGAAGAGGACCGGCCGGGGGACGCGGCCGGGAATCGAAATCAAATATATCGAATGAACCCGGAAAAGCCCCTCATGGCGCGGGTGCCGGGTGAGACTGGGGAGATGACCTCCCCCGAGACCCGGCCCGCCGTACGCAGCGAGCGCCGCGATCACGTCCTGCTCGTCACCCTCGACCGCCCCGAGGCGCGCAACGCCGTCAACGGCGAGGTGAGCACTCTCCTGGGTCGGGCCCTGCACGAGGCCGACACGGACCCGGAGATCCGGGTGGTGGTCATCACCGGCTCGGGGGAGCAGTCCTTCTGTGCGGGAGCGGACCTCAAGGCCCTCTCGCGGGGAGAGGACATCTTCCCCGCGGAGAACCGCCAGTGGGGGTTCGCGGGCATGATGCAGCACCCCGTCTCGGTGCCGGTGATCGCCGCGGTCAACGGCACCGCGCTGGGCGGGGGGTGCGAGATCGCGCTGGCGTGCGATCTCGTGGTGGCGGCCGACCACGCGGTCTTCGGCCTGCCCGAGGTCAGGCGGGGCCTCGTCGCGGCGGCGGGCGGCGCGTTCCGGCTGCCGGCCCAGGTCCCTCACCGGGTGGCCATGGAGATGATTCTCACCGGTGAACCGGTCACGGCCGCACGGGCTCTCGAGCTGCACCTGATCAACCGCGTGGTCCCCGCCGGGGACCTGATCGACGCGGCCCTCGGACTGGCCGGGGTGATCGCCGCCAACGCCCCGCTGGCCGTGCAGGCGAGTAAGCGCATCGCGCTGGGGATCACCGACGGGGCCCGGCCGGACGAGGAGGAGCGGTGGAAGGTCAGTGACAGGGAGATGATCACCGTCATGACATCGGAGGACGCCGCGGAGGGCCCGAGGGCGTTCGCGGAGAAGCGGGACCCCGTCTGGAAGGCCCGCTGAGACCGATCCCACATCCCCGACCGGGTGTGCGCGGCCCCCTGAGAGCACTACATTTCCTTCATGGAAGCCGAGTTCAGGTCTGCGGTGATCGAGGAGGACCTCCAGGTCCTCGACACGGAGAGTCGGGAACTGGCGCCCAGGGCGTCGGAACTACTGGCCCACCGCCCCGGTGACATGGTCGCCGAGGAGGTACGGAACTGCGTGATCCGGACGCGCACCCGTCCGGCTCACACCGCCTCCGACCTGCGATCGGGGCTCCTCGCGGTACGCGAGGGGCTGCGCCGGGTGGGTGAGCCCCGCGGCCTCACCGTCGCGGCCGCGGGTGCGGTCCCGCTCGTGCCCCCGGGGTCGGCGCTGGTGGACGAGAGCCCGCAGATGCGTCGACTCCTGGCCGACTACGAATTCCTGGCCCGGGGTCAGATCTACTGTGGCAGCCGCGTCAGAGTGGACGCCG
>NZ_JAALDV010000533.1:0-2033 GCF_014145045.1 Dietzia sp. DQ12-76 | reverse complement strand
TCCCAGTGGCCGACCACCGCGCCGGTGGCGGGCGTGTGCTCGGCTCAGGAGTATCACGCACTCGTCGACGACCTCGTCGGCAGCGGGGTCATCAACGATCGCTCGATGGTGGGCTTCGGGATCCAGCCGGGCGCGGACGGGCGCTCGGTGGAGATCCTGGTGTGCGACGCCTGCCCCTCCGCCGACGCGACGGCGTTGGTGGCCGCGCTGTTCCGCGCGCTGGTCCAACGAGAGGCCGCCGCCCTGGCCGGGGGTGCGGAGCCCGCCGCCCCGGTGGAGACGAGGCTCCGGGCGGCGCTGTGGCGCGCGGCCCGTTCCGGCCTCGAGGGCTCCCTGGTGGATCCGGTCAGCCTCCGGCCACGTCCCGCGGCCGACGTCATCACCGACCTGGTCGACTCCCTGACCGGTCAGCTCGAGGCCACGGGTGACCTGGACATGGTGCGGGAACTGGTCCACGACGCCCTGTACAACGGCAGCAGCGCGTTCCGTCAGCGTCAGACGCTGCGTCGCCGCGGTCACGTCCAGGACATCGTGGACCTGCTCGTGGTGGAGACCGGCGGCACCAGCGGCTCCCGGTCGCCGGTGCCCGACGCGCACGCGAGGCTGTTCGGTGTCTACCTGCCCATCGAGGGACTCGACTCGGATCCGAGCTGGGACGAGGCGGTCGAGGTGGGCGGGCGACCGCGGGCCCCGTACGACCCGGTCCTCACCGCCCTGCAGAGGATCGGCACCGTGAGGCTCCGCGCCCGGCAGGTGAGGGCGGAACAGGAGGCCTCGGTCGCCGGGGTCACGTTCCGGGTCACCGGCCAGGAGCGGCCCCACGCGTTCCCGATGGACTTCGTCCCACGGATCCTCACCGCAGAGGTATGGGAGAGGCTCGCCGCGGGCATCGAGCAGCGCGCCCGAGCCCTCGACGCGTTCCTCGATGACGTCTACGGCGAGCAGGAGTTCGTGGCGGCCGGGCACCTCACCCCCGAGGCCCTGGACCGCGCGCCGGGGTTCCGGACCGGCACCGGGCAGGCACCGGGGGCGGGCCGGGTCCGGGCCCACATCTGCGGGATCGACCTGGTGTGCGCTGACGACGGTCGGTGGTTGGTGCTCGAGGACAACGTCCGCGTCCCCTCGGGCATCGCCTTCTCCACCGCCCACCGCGAGATGACGGCGACCCTGTTCGGAGATCTCGTGGACGAGTTCGATCTCCACTCGCCCGACCAGGCGTTCCCCATGATCCGCGACACCCTGCACGCCGCGGCTCCACCGGCGGCGGGTGACACCCCGAACATGGTGGTGATGTCGTCCGGTCCCGCGGACTCGGCGTGGTTCGAGCACCGCCTCATCGCCGACCGGACCGGACTGCCCCTCGTCACTCCCGACGAGGTGGTCTTCCGCGACGGGATCCTGCACCGCAGGGCCGGGGACGAGCTGGTCAGGGTCGACGTGGTGTACGCGCGGATCGACGAGGACATGCTGCTCAGCTCTCCGGGGCTCGACGGCGAGCCGCTCCGGGACGGTCTGCTGGACGCCCTGGCCGGAGGACGGTTGACGCTGGCCAACGCCCTCGGGAACGGGGTGGCGGACGACAAGGCCGTCTACGCTTCGGTTCCCGCGATGATCGACTTCTACCTGGGCGAAACCCCGATCCTCGACCAGGTCCCGACCTATCTGTGTGCGGACCGCACCCAGCGCGACCTGGTGCTGGAACGGTTGGGCGAGCTGGTGGTCAAACCGATCGACGGGTACGGGGGGCTGGGGATCACCATCGGGCCCGAGTGCTCCGAGGCGGAACTGGCCGCACGGCGCGAAGAGCTGCTCACCCGACCCGAGGGGTTCATCGCCCAGGAGGTGGTGGCCCTGTCCACGCTTCCGACCTTCGACGGCACCCACATGCAGCGGAGGCACGTCGACCTGCGTGCGTTCGCCCACCTGAGGCGCGAGGGGGGCCGGACGACGGCGCACGCGGTCCCGGCCGGCCTCACCCGGGTGGCGCCCGCCGGGTCGTTGATCGTCAACTCCTCGCGCGGGGGCGGCGGCAA
>NZ_JAALDV010000055.1:0-3372 GCF_014145045.1 Dietzia sp. DQ12-76 | reverse complement strand
GCCCACGCCGCCCGCGATCGCGGCGTGCTCGTCGGCCAGTCGCTCGTGCAGGGCCTCACGCTCGTCCTCGGGCGCCGCGGCGAGCGTGCGCTTGTGGAGGATGCCCACCGCTGCCTTGGCGCCCATGACCGCGACCTCGGCATCGGGCCACGCGAACACTGCGGAGGCACCGAGGGCGCGCGAGTTCATGGCGATGTAGGCGCCGCCGTAGATCTTGCGGGTGACCAGCGTGACCCGGGCGACGGACGCCTCCGCGAAGGCGTGCAGCAGTTTGGCCCCACGGCGCACGACGCCGTCCCATTCCTGTGACACCCCTGGCAGATAACCCGGGACATCGACGACGACGAGCAGGGGGACGCCGAACGCGTTGCACAGGCGGACGAACCGGGAGGCCTTCTCGGCGGACTCGGAGTTAAGGCAGCCACCCAGGCGGAGCGGGTTGTTGGCGATCACCCCGACCGTGCGGCCTGACATCCTGCCGAAGCCCACCACGATGCTGGGCGCCCACTTTGCCTGGAGCTCCTCGAAGGTCGAGCTCCCGTCCAGCTCGGACGAGTCGAGGATGCCGTGGACGAGGGGACGGACGTCGTAGGCCCGCTTGGGTGAGTCCGGGAGAAGTCCCGCGAGGTCGGTGTGGTCGCCCTCGAGTGCGCGCAGGTCGAATTCTCCCTGGGCGGCGAGCAGGGTGACCAGGCGCCGTGCTCGGTGCAGCGCGTCCTTCTCGTCGGTGGCGGCGATGTGGCACACACCGGACTTGCGGTGGTGGACGTCCTGGCCGCCGAGTCCCTCCATGTCGACCTGTTCCCCGGTGACGGAGCGGACCACGTCGGGGCCGGTGACGAAGATCTTGCCCGCCGGCGCCATGATCACGACGTCCGTGAGTGCGGGGCCGTACGCGGCACCGCCCGCGGCGGGGCCGAGCACGACCGAGATCTGCGGCACGTGACCCGACGCGCGCACCATGGCCTCGAAGACGAGGCCGACCGCGTGGAGCGCCTCGACGCCCTCGGCGAGACGCGCTCCTCCCGAGTGCCACACGCCCACGACGGGCAGGTGCTCGTCGATGGCGGTGTCGATCGCGTGGACGATGTGGCGGCAGCCGTCCAGGCCCATCGCCCCACCCATGACGGTGGCATCGGTGGCGTAGGCGATGGTGGCTTCGCCGTCGATCAGTCCCCGGGCGGCGAGTGCGCCCGAGGCGTCCGGCTCCGTGAGGAACTCAAGCGATGCAGGATCGAAGAGAGTCTCGAGCCGTGCGACGGGGTCGCGCGGGTCGATCTGTGTGGTCTGGTCCACGGCGCTGGTGATGGTCATCGAATGCAGTCCTTTCCGCGGCGCACCTCCCGGGTGGGAGGGTGCGCTCCTGATGGACCCCCGGACTGGCTGGTGTGGGGGAGGCGAACGATCGGGGACCCCCGTCCCTGATCGCGCCGTCCGCCCGTCACCCCGCATGACGCGGAGTGTTCTGGTGTGTCGGGTCCCGGATATGGGGAGGGGACGCGGGCTCGTCTGGTGCACCGACCGCACCTTCGGCCCTGAACGCGCCCCCGCCCCGTGCTCCGGGACGTGGTGTCAGCTCTGGTCGATCTTCTGGATGTAGTCGACCGCATCCTGCACAGTACGCAACTTGGCGAGATCCTCGTCCGGGATCTCCACCCCGTAGCGGTCCTCCGTCTGCACGGCGATCTCCACCATGGACAGGGAATCGATGTCCAGATCGTCCACGAAGGACTTCTCCGGCGTCACCTCGGAGGGCTCGATCCCGGTGACCTCCTCGACGATCTCCGCAAGTCCGGAGATGATCTCGGCCTCGGTGCGTGCCATGTGGTGTCCTTTCTGGTGGTGTCGTCGCACCCGGCCGGGTGCGACGTGGTCGTCGTGACACGGCCACCGGACCAGGCCGGTGACCGCGGGTTCGTGGGGGTGGTCTAGGCGCCGCTGAGAGCCGGGACGGCGTCGAGCGCGTCCTCGAGGTCCTCGGGCGTGGTCACGCCGTGGCGGGGCACTTCGCGCATCATTCGCTTGGCCAGGCCGACGAGCGCACCGGAGGGCGGGAGCTCGATAAAGGCGTCGACGCCGAGCTTGAGCATGGTCTGCGTGCACAGGTCCCACCGGACGGGATGGGTGATCTGGGAGATCACGCGGTTCAGGGCGTCCCGGCCCGAGGTGACGACCATGCCGTCGGAGTTGGAGAGCAGAGTGAACTCCGGGTCGCGGACCTCGATCGTGTCCGCCAGGGCGCGGAACTCCTCCACGGCCGACCCCATGTGACCGGTGTGGAACGCCCCGGCGACGTCGAGGCGCCGCAGGCGGGCGCGGATCGGGGGGTTCTGTTCGAGAGCATCGCACGCTTCGAGAGGGCCGGCGGCGACGATCTGCCCGGCGCCGTTCCTGTTCGCCGGTTCCAGACCGGCGTTCTCGAGGGCCAGCAGGACGTCGGCCTCCACCCCACCGAGCACGGCGATCATCCCCGTGGGGCGGTCGGCGCACGCCTTCGACATCGCGGCGCCGCGGACCGAAGCCAGGCGGAGTGCGTCGGCCTCGGAGACCACCCCGGCGATCGCGAGCGCCGCGACCTCGCCGATGGAGTGTCCGGAGACGATGGTGTCCGCAGGGACCCGGCCCCGCCGACGGAGCTCCGCGGCGCCGAGCAGCGCGGAGGCGACCACCAACGGTTGGGTGACCGCGGTGTCGGTGATCTCCTGCAGGGTCGCCGTGGTGCCGAGGCGCTCGAGATCGAGTCCACTCGAGGCGGACCACTCATCGAGACGGTCCGACGCACCGGGGAGCTCGAGCCACGGCGCGAGCATTCCGGCTTTCTGGGACCCTTGTCCTGGGGCGGTGAGGCAAAGCACGAGTATCAGACAACACGGGATGCCCTCCGTCGGATGATGTTCTCGCAGCCAGAAACCACGGCGGGATTTTGTGGGGTTCCCACAAAATTCGTGTTGAGGGCGCCGCCATCTGTCGCAGCGACGGTTTCGTTACACGGTGTGACGGGAGTGAATGATTAGCTCTCCTGAGGGCTTCGTTCGGAGAACTTGCCGAGCACGAGGGCGATACGGAGGACAAATGCCTCTCTCGCGTCCAACGGGTCGAACTCAGTGATCTGGCTCACTCGTTTGAGCCGATACCTCACGGTGTTGGGATGGACATACAACTCACGGGCGCACGCCTCGACATGACCGCCCGAGTCCAGATAGGCCCGGAGGGTCTCCTCCAGCGAGGGGTCCGCACCCCTCAGCGGGGACACGATCCGCTCCACGAGCATGCCCGCGGCCCCGCGGTCCCCGCCGAGGACCCGTTCCGGCAACAGGTCGATCGCCGCCACCGGGCGAGGGGCACCGGGCCACCCGGTCGCGGCCGCGGCGC
>NZ_JAALDV010000532.1:0-1164 GCF_014145045.1 Dietzia sp. DQ12-76 | reverse complement strand
CGGCCGCCGAGCACGGAGACGGGCTCGACGGCGTGGTGGCGTGCGCCGGGGGCAGCGAGACCATCGGACCCCTCACCCAGACCGACACGGAGGCCTGGAAGCGGACCGTCGACCTCAATGTCAACGGCATGATGTACACGCTCAAGCACTCCGCTCGCGCCCTGGTCGCGAAGGGCGGCGGCTCGTTCGTGGCCATCTCGTCCATCGCCGCGAGCAACACCCACCGCTGGTTCGGCGCCTACGGCGTGACCAAGTCCGCGGTGGACCACCTGGTCCGTCTTGGCGCGGACGAGCTCGGCGCCAGCCGGGTGCGGGTCAACGCCATCCGGCCGGGGCTCATCGAGACCGACCTGGTGGCACCGGTCCTCGACGACCCCGCGCTCTCGGAGGACTACCGCGTGAGCACGCCGCTGCCCCGCGTCGGCAGGGTCGGCGACGTCGCCAACCTGGCGACCTTCCTCCTCGCCGACGAGTCGGAGTGGATCACCGGCCAGGTGATCAACGTCGACGGCGGGCAGATGCTGCGCCGCGGCCCGGACTTCTCGCCCATGCTGGAGCCGCTCTTCGGCGCCGACGGCCTGCGCGGGGTCGCGACCGGGCACTAGCCCCGCACACGGTTCTGATGCCAGACGAGAGGAGCGGCGATGCCGACCATGCACCCCTGTGAACCGGTGGACGTCCACTACACGGACACCGCGAGGTTCCGCTTCACCAACAGCGTGGCGATCCCCGCCTCGCCGCGGCAGGTGTTCGAGATCTTCGTCGACGCCGACGCGTGGCCCCGCTGGGCGGGAGTGATCACGAAGGTGGTCTGGACCAGCGAACCCCCCTACGGCGTGGGCACCACCCGTACCGTGCACATGCTGGGCGGGCTGGTCGGCGACGAGGAATTCCTGGCATGGGAGCCCGAACGACGGATGGCCTTCCGCTTCAACGCCAGCTCCACCAAGGGGATCCACGCGTTCGCCGAGGCCTACGACATCGAGCCCACCGACGGCGGCTGCCGCCTCACCTGGACTCTGGCGATGCACGGCAACGCGGTGACCGACCTCTCGATCGCGGCGGCGCAGCCGGTGATGACCCTGCTGTTCCGCCGTTTCCTCCGCCGCCTGTCCGCGCTGGCGGCCGAGCGGTACCCGGGCGCGTCCGGGTAGCCGCGGGGGG
>NZ_JAALDV010000531.1:0-1195 GCF_014145045.1 Dietzia sp. DQ12-76 | reverse complement strand
CGGCAGCATCCCGGGATCGGCGAGACCTCCGGAGACGTCGTTGATCAGCGCCGCGCCGGACTCCAGGGCCTCGGCGGCGACCGAGGCGCGCATGGTGTCGACCGAGACCGTGACCCCGTCCGCCACGAGAGAGCGGACGAGCGGGATCACGCGGTCCGCCTCGTCGGTCCGGTCGACCCGGATCGCCCCCGGCCTCGTGGACTCCCCGCCGACGTCGAGGAGGTCGGCCCCCTCCGAGACCAGTCGCCGGGCGTGGGCGAGGGCGGCCTCCGGGGCGAGGTGACGCCCCCCGTCGGAGAAGGAGTCCTCCGTGACGTTGACGATGCCCATCACCGCGCAGCGGCCCGGACGCGGCAGCCCGGCCGGGCGTGTCGGGGCGAACGGGTGGCTCACGTACCCCGCAGGAGGCCGAGTGCCTCCGCCCTGGTGGAGGCGTTGGACCGCATGCTGCCCCGGACCGCGGAGGTGGTGGTGACGGAACCCGGCTTACGGATTCCGCGCATGCTCATGCACAGGTGTTCGCATTCGATCACCACGAGGACCCCGGTGGGCTGGAGCCTGTCCACCAGGGCGTCGGCGACCTGGCTGGTCAGTCGTTCCTGCACCTGCGGCCGCTTGGCGTAGAGGTCGACGAGCCGGGCGAGTTTGCTCAGCCCGGTCACCGCACCCGAGCGCCCCGGGATGTACCCGATGTGCGCGACCCCGTGGAACGGGACGAGGTGGTGCTCGCAGGTCGAGAAGATGGGGATGTCCCGCACCAGGACCAGCTCCCGGTGGTCCTCGTTGAACGTCCTGGACAACACGTCCGCGGGTTCGGTGTACAGCCCCGCGAACACCTCCCGGTACGCCCGTGCGACGCGCGCCGGGGTGTCCTGGAGGCCCTCGCGATCCGGGTCCTCGCCCACGGCGATCAGCAGTTCCCGGACCGCCGACTCGGCGCGCTCGGCATCGAACACCCGGCCGGCGGACACCGACCGGGCGTCTGCCGCGGGGATGTGGTCAGGGGTCGTCATCAGTCCTCTTCTCGCACGAAACCGACCGGTGGTCAGTCGTCACGTTCCCACGGTGCCCGCCACCCGGGTTCCTTGTCCTCGCGACGGCGGGACCCGCTCCGGCGCCCGTCACCGTCCACCGCCGACCACGCACGGGTCGACCGGCCGGACGGCGACTCGTCCCGGTCGCCGGCGCGACCGGG
>NZ_JAALDV010000530.1:330-6499 GCF_014145045.1 Dietzia sp. DQ12-76 | reverse complement strand
CGGGCGGCCTCGGCCGAGGGACCGAACACCGGGACGCCGGCCGCGCGGAGGGCATCGGCCACCCCCGCCACCAGCGGCACCTCGGGGCCGATGACGACCAGGTCCACCTCGAGCCGCCGTGCCAACGCGGAGACCGTCGAGGGATCCGTCACCGACGCGTCGTGACACGTGGCCTGCACCATGCCGGGGTTGCCCGGCGCGGCGTGGAGCTCCGTCACCGCGGGGTCCGCGGCGAGGGCGACGAGGATGGCGTGCTCACGGGCACCGGAACCGATCACGAGAATTCGCACAGCGACCACAGTAGTCGCGCCCCCCGGGCGACGTGACCCGGCACGGCCGGTGCGGGCGTCGTCGGGTGGACCTCAGCTCGGCAGGTCGGTCGCGATCCCGTCCGGCAACGTGGCCTCATCGCGGACCCGCAGCCCCTCCGCGGTGAGCATGTCCGTCATGCAGAGATCGAGCGTGCGCGCCGTCGCGTGGTCCGCCTCCGGGGTCCCCATCGGCTTGAGCCCGAACATCGCGTGCGAACAGAGGCCGTCGATCCCCGCCCACAGGACGCGCTGGTCCCTGATCCTCGTCCCCGGACGGAAGATCCCCGCCGTGATCCCGCGGTCGACGATCTGCTGCATGATCTCGGCGACGTCCGAGGCCGCGAACGCGACCGTCGGCGACTCCCCCAGAGTCTCGATCATCATCCGCGCCCAGGCGGGCTCCGCGACCGTGAACGCCACGATCGCGATCCCCGCGTTGCGGAGGTCCAGGTAGGCCGCGAGCCCCGGGGCCGACTCCGCGCCGGTGACCCCCGGGAGGGCGACACGCTCACCCATCGCGGCGAACCCGCGGGCCGAGACCTCCTCGACCAACTGCTGCCGGTTGGTGAAGTGCCGGTAGGCGGCGGTGGCCGACACCCCGATGACCGGCGCGATCTCCCGCAGCACGATCACCTTCTCCCCCGAGGACCTCGCCCGCGTGGTGGCCTCGTGGATGATCGCGTTCCGCAGGTCACCGTGGTGGTAGGACTTCTTCTTGACGGTGTCGTCTGCCGTCGGTGCCGTTGCCTCGATCATCTGCCGTCCCTCCGCCATCCTCTAAGGACCGTTCGCCGCTCGTTGTCCGGGTGGCGTACCCCTCATTACACCACGAGCCACCGCGCATCAGCGGCAACCGGCCGCCCCGGGTACGTAGGCTGGGAGCATGTCGACCGTTTTCAGCAAGATCATCTCCGGTGAGCTGCCGGGCAGGTTCGTCTGGGAGGACCCCGAGGTGGTCGCCTTCCTCACGATCGCGCCCGTCGCGGCCGGCCACACCCTCATCGTCCCGCGAGAGGAGATCGACCGCTGGACCGACCTCGACCCCCGGCTGTGGGCGCGGCTCAACGAGGTCGCCCAGGCGGTCGGCGAGGCCGTCGTCGAAGGTTTCGGGGCGTCACGGGCCGGTTACCTGATCGCGGGGTTCGAGGTCCCACACACCCACATCCACGTCTTCCCCGCCGACGACATGTCCGGCTTCGACCTGTCCCGCGCGGACCCCGACGCCCCCGCGGAGGAGTCGGACGCGGCGGCCGCGACGATCCGTCGCGCTCTGCGGCAGCTCGGCCACGACGAGTTCGTGCCCGGGGACTGACCGGCCCACCCCGACTCGCCGCCCCGGTGGTCGGGTCGGGCGGGTGACCGGCTCAGTGCCCGAGCGCGCGCGTCACCTCGCCCATGTCCTGGTAGTCGCACCATTCGCTGACCAGGCCGTCACGCAGCGTGAAGAACGCGCCGACGGCGAGTGTGATGGGTGTGCCCCCGATCGTGAGGAACGTGGTCCTGCTCACCGCGGCCGTGTCCCCCGACGACAGCACCCGGCGGATCTCCACCCGGACGTCGGTGGAGACCTCCTCGTTGAACTCGATCAGCTGGGCCAGCCCGTCGCGGCCGCGCACCACCTGGGTGCCCTCGATCCGCAACTCGAGGTCGGGCGTGCACAGCGAGGTCGCTGTGTCCACGTCACCACGGAACGTGGCCTCCACGAGCCCCCTGGCCACCTCTCCGGAGCCGCCGCGCCGTTCGTCCTGGTCCATCGGACCGCCCCCGTCCACCGTCTACTCCGAGATCGTGTTCAGAGTACGTAGGTCCTTGTAGTCCTCCCAGCGGGTCACCACACCGCCCTCCACCTCGACGAACGACAGGGCCGGGATCTCCACGCCCCCCTCGGGCAGCGTGTAGGTCTCCAGCCGCTTGAGCGCGACGATCCCCGGTTCCGCCACCGCCGACAGGACGGCCACGTCGAGGAACCCGGACAGACGCGCGAGATCCTCGATGATGTCACGCAGGCCGTCGTGCCCCTCGTAGAGACGGAGGTGGCCGCCGTTGGTGTAGACGATCGACGGCGAGGAGAGCGCCAGCGCGGCGTCCACGTCACATGAGGTGACGGCGCGCATCCACGCCTCGGCGATCCGCCGGGTGGACTCAGCGTCGACGCCCCCGTCCACGTCTCCGGAGCCCTCGCCGTCGCTGAACACCTGCCACATCCTACCCAGAAACCTGAGAAAACTAAACGTATACCGCGCGCGCGTGGCGTGCACTCCCGGCTCCACCGGGCGGCGGGTGAGAGCTGGAGACGAGACTTGAACTCGCAACCGCCCGATTACAAGTCGGGTGCGCTACCAATTGCGCCACTCCAGCACGGCTCCGGCACGGCCGGGGTCCGGCTCACATCCTAACCGGATCCCGGGCCGCGCTCTCGACCGCCGCGGTCTTGACTACGGTGTCCACGTGGAGATCCGCGACGCACCTGCCCCGTTCACCCGCCCCCTGGCGTGGCTGGGTCTGCGCAAGTCCACGATGGACCTGGCGGTCGAGCCGCCCCTGTCACCGATGGCGCCGGTCGACCTGGACGACGACGGCGCCGTCACCGACGTCCTGAACCTGGCCCTGGAGATCGCCGGCATCCTCCTCTCCTCCGGGGAGGGCGCGGCGGACACCGTCGCCCAGGGGGAATCGGTCGCGGCGGCGTTCGGCCTGCCGGGCGCCACCGTCGAGGTCACCTTCACCTCGTTGACCATCGGCGTGAACCGCCGACGTGGTCGCCCGCCGATCTCCGTCATCCGGGTGGTCAACTACCGCACGATCGACATGACCCGGGTGACCCGTGTCGCCCGGCTCATCGACCTCATCGTGCGGCGCCAACTGACCGTCGAGCAGGCCACGGCGGAGGTCGAGCAGATCATCGCCTCCCCGCACCCCCACTCGTTCCGGGTCGCGGTCCTGGGGTGGGCGATGCTCGGTTGCGCGGTCGTCATCCAACTGGGTGGCAGCCCGCTCGCCGGACTCCTGTCCATGGTGTCGACGTTCGCGCTGATGTACGCCAACCGCTATCTGGACGGCCACCGCCTCCCGAAGTTCTTCCAGCAGATCGTCGGGGGGTTCATCGCGGCCGCCTGGGCGCTGTTGGCCTACGTGTTCCTGAGCGACAACTTCGTGGACATCCAGCCATCCACACTCGTCGCCGCGGGAATCATCGTGCTCCTCGCGGGGCTCACGCTCGTCGGCGCGATCGAGGACGCCATCACCGGGTTCCCCGTGACGTCGGCCGGCCGCGGCGTGGAGACGATGATCCTCACCGGCGGGGTTCTCGGCGGCATCACGATCGCCCTGGCGGTGTTCGCGCGACTGGGCATGTCCCCGCCCCCCATCGACCCGACCATCTCCGGCAACGCGCCCCTGTATCTCGCCGTCTTCGCGGCGGGGGTCGGGGCCGCCGGCTTCGCGGTGGCCAGTTACGCCACCGTGCGTGCGACGTGGCTCGCCGCGGCGGTCGGGGCGATCGGGATGGTCATCTTCCAGGTGGTCACGACGACCGGGCTGGGCGTGGTGGTGGGTTCCGCGCTCGCGGCCTGTGCGATGGGGTTGTTCGGCGGCATCCTCGCCCGTATCGCGACCGTCCCGCCACTGATCGTGACCATCGCGGGGATCACACCACTCCTGCCCGGGCTGTCCGTCTATCGGGGACTGTCGGCCCTCACCAGTGACCAGACCGGTATCGGTGTGGGACTGATGTTCCAGGCCCTGGCGATCGCGGTGGCCCTGGCGGCCGGCATCGTGTTCGGCGAATGGGTCACGCGTAATCTGCGCAGGTCCGCCGCCGCCGACCAGTGACGTAAGATGACGTCGGACGCCTGAGCCCACACGGGCCCTGCGTCCCATACCGACCACGGGAGGACACACATGGCATCCGCCGCAGCGGCCAGCAAGGAGCCCGAGCTCGACGTCGACCTCGAGCCCGTCGCCGACGAGACCGCATATCAGGCCCAGAGGATCGTGGCCTCGTACGCCGCAGACGCCGACGAGTGCCTGATGCTGCTCGAGATGCTCGGGATCGGCCCCGAGAAGGTCGACCCTGCCGACGTCGACTAGCCGCATCACAGCGATCACGGAAGGGACGGGGATGACGCGCGCGACCGAGCAGACGCCGCCGGACGCCGGTGCGGACTTCGTCGTCGTCGCCAATCGGCTACCCGTCGACCTCGTCCGTGACAAGGACGGCCGGGAACACTGGAAGGCCAGCCCCGGTGGGCTGGTGACGGCCCTGGAGTCCATCCTCAAGGCCAACCACGGCGCCTGGGTGGGTTGGCCCGGCGTGGCGGACGCCGCCCCCGAGCCCTTCGACGCCGACGGCATCCGGCTGCACTCGGTCACGCTGTCCGCCGAGGATGTCGGGCTCTACTACGAGGGGTTCTCCAACGGCACGCTGTGGCCGCTGTTCCACGACGTGGTGGTCCCCCCCGAGTACCACCGCGAATGGTGGAACGCCTACGTCGCGATCAACCGCCGGTTCGCCGAGGCCACCGCCGCGGCCGCCGCCACCGACGCCACGGTCTGGGTGCAGGACTACCAACTCCTGCTGGTCCCCCGCCTGTTACGTGAGATGCGTCCCGACCTGACCATCGGGTTCTTCCTCCACATCCCGTTCCCCCCCGTCGAGTTGTTCATGCAGCTGCCGTGGCGCTCGGAGATCGTCGAGGGGATGCTCGGGGCCGACCTGGTGGGCTTCCACCTGCCCGGGGGCGCTGACAACTTCCGGATCCTCGCCCACCGGCTCGGCGGCCACCCCTCGGTGCGGTTGCGCTCCACCCGGGGGCGGGCGTCCGAGATCCGGGTGGACGACCGGAGGGTCCGGGTGGGAGCGTTCCCCATCTCGATCGACTCGGCTTCCATCGACGCGGCCGCCCGCGACCGCGGCACCCGCGCCCGCGCGGAACGCCTGCGCACCGAACTCGGCTCCCCCGAGATCCTGCTTCTGGGTGTCGACCGCCTCGACTACACCAAGGGGATCGACGTCCGGCTCCGCGCCCTGGAGGAGTTGTTCGAGGAGGGGCGGCTCGAGACCGCCGACGTCACCCTGCTCCAGCTCGCCACCCCGAGCCGCGAGAGGGTCGAGCAGTACCAGATCATGCGCTCGCGGATCGAGGAGTCCGTGGGACGGATCAACGGTAGTTTCGGCGAGATCGGGCACCCCGTGGTGACTTACATCCACCGCCCCGTCCCCAAGTCCGAACTCACGGCCTTCTACGTGGCCGCCGACGTCATGCTTGTCACTCCCGTGCGCGACGGGATGAACCTTGTGGCCAAGGAGTATGTGGCATCCTGCACCGACGGCGAGGGCTCTCTCGTGTTGAGCGAGTTCGCCGGCGCCGCCGCCGAACTCCGGCAGGCGTACCTGTGCAATCCGCATGACCTGGAGGGGGTCAAGGACGCCATCATGGCGGCCGTCACCGAGGCGGAGGACGACCGTCGTCGACGGATGCGGGCGCTGCGCCGTCAGGTGCTGGGCAACGACGTCCACGCGTGGGCACGACGGTTCTTCGAGACGTTGGACGCCACCTCCGACGAGTGAGTCGACGGTTCCGGGCCCCCGGCCCGGCCGTCTTTAGAGTGCTTCCAGCTCCCCGAGCCTCCACGTGTCGTCGACCCGCACCATCGACACGGTGAGCCGGGAAGCCGAGCTCGCCGCCTCGGGCGCGTCCTTCGTCGACACCATCCGGTTGAGCATGAGCAGAACCGTGACGTTATCGGCGTCCACGACCTCCTGCGGCGCGGCGGCAGCCACCGTCGCGTAGACGCTGGCCTCCTGCTGTTTGGCAGCGGAGGCGACGGTGGGCATGGATTGCTCCACGAACTCCGAC
>NZ_JAALDV010000530.1:0-272 GCF_014145045.1 Dietzia sp. DQ12-76 | reverse complement strand
TGAGCCGATCCCGGACCGCAGCGAGTTCCGAATCGACCGTCCGGTGATCGTAGGTGAACATCTGGGTCACGATCTCGCGCGCCGCGTCCGTCGCGGAGGCGGGCGCGTCCGCGACCCGCTGCTCGGTCGCCGCATCTCCCCTGGCCTCGACGTACTGCCAGGAGGTCAGACCGGTGACGACGACGAGGACGGCGGACGCCGCGGCCAGGACCACGGTGAGCCTGCGTCGACGCGACGAATCGAGCGGCTCCCGGGTGGGCCCCGGCGTCGCG
>NZ_JAALDV010000529.1:0-4241 GCF_014145045.1 Dietzia sp. DQ12-76 | reverse complement strand
ACAACGAGGAGACCGGGGTGCACCTCTCGCCCTCGGAACTCGACTTCCTGGACGCGTCCGCCGCCCACCACGAGGCCGTCGCACGGCGGGACCGTAGGCGGATCCGGACCCTCACCTCGCTCGCGGCATCCCTCGCGGCGGTCACCGTCCTGGCGCTGGCCGCCACCGGCTTCGCACTCCGCGCCACCGCGACCGCCCAGGACACCCGGGATTCCGCATTGTCCCGCTCCGGAGCGGTCTCGTCGGCGACCGCGTTCAATCGCGACCCCGCCCTCGGCCGGATGCTCGCGCTGGCCGCGTACCGGATCCACCCCACCACCGAGGCCCGGTCCGCTCTGCTCAACACCAGCAGGGCCGACGTGCCTCTCCGCTACGAGACCACCGCCGGAAGCGGGCGGGTGATCCCGCTGCCGGACACCGGAACCTTCACGGCGGTGGGGTCCGACGGCGTCCTCCGCATCTTCCGGGAGGACGGCGGAGCACCCCGGGCCACGCTCGGCCTGACCTCCGGTGACCGACACGAACTCCACGCCGCCGATCTCTCACCGGACGGCGCGGTCCTGGCCGTGGCCGGGCAGGGAGGGGTCTACCTGGTCGACGTCCGGGACACCTCGGCGCCTCGGGCGCTCTCCACGCTGGAACCGGCCGCCGCCCCGTTCCACTCCGTGGCGTTCTCACCCGACGGCCTGACGCTCGCCGCCGGCTCACACGACGGACGCGTCCTGCGCTGGCCGATCGCCGAGCGGGGCGGGATCCCCACGGTCACCGACCTTGGCGCCAGGGTGGCCACCCCCGACCCCGGCTCGGAGACGGTCAGGCCGGTGGAGTCCCTGGCATGGCTGTCCGACTCCTCCACCCTGCTCGCGACCAACCGCACGTTCGGCGTCAAGACCCTCCTCGACGCGGCGGCCGACGGAACCGGACGGCGCGGTCCGGACCTCGACACCGGACCGGTCGCCATCCCGCTCTCCCTCGCCGTCAGCCCGGACGGCACCCGGATCGCCGCGGGCACCACCGACCGCTCAGTCCAACGGTGGGCGATAGAGCGCGGCGACCTCTCCGGGGCCCGCCCCCTGTCCTCCCTCGACGGGTGGAACGCCTACGTCAACGACGTCTCCTACGACGACCAGGGGCGACTCGCGGCCGCGGGGTCCGACGACAGGATCCGCGTCTACGGGCCCACCGGCGCGATGCTCATCGAGCTCCCCGCCTCGCAGGTCGCCACCGGGGCACGGTTCATGGACGAGGACCACCTGCTCACCTACTCCGTCGACGGCCTCGTCAGGCTCTGGCCGCTCGACCGTCTGGGTGCGGCCTCCGAGTCCAACTCCATCTTCCAGACCGGCTCCTCCGCGGATCGGACGACCGGGGTGCTCGGCGTCACCGCCGCCGAACTCCACCACACCATCGTCGACACCACGGGTCCCGTACCGGTGGAGACCGGGCGGGTCGTCCCCGATCCCGAGACCAGGTTCAGCGGCTCCGTCGCCATGTCTCCGGACGGCCGGGTGGTCTACGCCGGACTCGCGGACGGCGGCATCCAGCTGTTCACCGCCCCCTTCGGCGCCGCGACGCGCTCGACCGCGAGCCTGCCCGTCGTCAACGGGGTCGTGGTGGCCACCCCTCTCAGCCCGGACGGTCGCACGCTGGCCGTGTGCAGCGACACCGACCGACAGCTCGGACTGGTCGACGTGAGTGACCCGACGCGACCGAGCCTGCGCGTGACCGTCCCGCTCCCCGACCCGTGCGTGGTGGCCGAGTTCTCCTCGGACTCCCGGCAGCTCGTCGTGCCCACGCTCGGACCGGAGACGGTGATCATCGACACCACCGACCCCGACAGGCCCTCGTTCGCGCACCGGCTCACCACCGGGATCGGCGGCTCGCCGGCGGCGGGATACGCGCACGACTCGCCACTCATGGTCACCTCGGGGGGCGACAAGACCATACGACTGTGGGATGCGAGCGACGCCACAGCCCCTCGCGAACTGTCCTCCTTCATCGCGCCGCCCGGTGAGATCTACTGGGCCGCGTTCTCGGCGGACGACTCGCGACTCGTGCTCACCTCGAGTACCGGACAGGTCACCGTCGTCGACATCACCGACCCCGACTTCCCGCAGCCGTGGGCCGTCCTCGGCGGCACCACCGACGCCCTCCTCTACCAGGCGCGGGCAGCATCTCCCGAGGGGGATGTGCTCGCCGTCGGCGCGGAAGGCGCCATCTGGACGTGGCGGCTCGACGTGGGCCGCGTGATCGATGAGGCGTGCGCGGGCGGGGTGCAGCTCACCGATGAGGAATGGGCCCGTCACTTCCCGGACACCGAGCCGTTCGACCTGTGCGACTGACCACCGATCCGGTCGCCTCAGCCGTGTCGCAGTCCGATCGTCAACGCCAGGGCCACGGGTATGACCGTGAGAAAGAGGAATGCCGCCACGGTCCAGGAGATCCACACGGGTTGGCGCCAGCCCGCACGATGCCCGCCGGCGGCGGTGACCATGCAGACGAATCCGATGAGGATGCACAGGAACATCCAGATCATCGCGGTGGTGCTCATCCGGTGGTGTCCTCCTTCTGACGGACCCGGCGGGACTCGTCATCGTCGTCGTCACGGTCCTCGCCCCTGTCGTCGGCACCGGCCGGTGGCCCCACCAACGGTTCCCCGGGGTCCGCGAGCACCCCGGCCAGTGGGTCCGGGCCCTCGGGTGTCCCCTGGTGCGCCAGCCGGACCAGGTCCAGGTGCGGCCGGTAGATCTCGCGGATCACCACCACGCAGATGGCCACCACCAACAGGTCTCGCATCAGAACGAGCGGGTGGAACGTCTCCGCCCCGATCCCCTTCTCGGCGACCCCGTGGAAATACGACATGTGGGCCACCCACAGCAGGGCGTCGAAGGCCATCCACGGCACCAGCAGTCTGGCCCGCGGCACCGCGAGCACCGCGAGCGGGACCAGCCACAGCGAGTACTGCGGGCTCCACACCTTGTTGGTGAGCAGGAAGACCGCCACGATGAGGAACGCCAACTGGGCGATCCGCGGGGTGGTGCGCGCGGTGAGGCCGATCACCAGAACGGCCACGCAGCCCAGGGCGAACAGGGCCAGGGACACCGCGTTGAGGGTGGCGGGCGCCTCGCCGGCGGCGCGTCCGGCATCGAACCCCTCCCAGCCCGTCAGGGTCTGCATGACGGCGTAGATGCTCTCGGGGTTGGCGGGCCGGTCCGAGTTGAGCCGGAAGAACTCCCTCCACCCCTCCGGGAACGGGATCATGATGGGCAGGTTCACCGCCAGCCAGGCCGCGATCGCCGCCGCGACCGCCTTGCCCAACTCCACGAGACGCCGACGCCGGAGCGCCACCACCAGTAGCGCCCCGAACAGGAACAACGGATAGAGTTTGGCCGCCACGCCGAGACCCAGGACGACGCCCGCCCACACCGGTCTGCTGCGCGCCCACAGCAGCAACGCCACGGACGCGAACGCGACCGCCATGAGGTCGTAGTTGGTGAAGGCCTGGAAGATGATCAGCGGGCTGGCCGCCATGAGCAGCGTGTCCCACGGTCTGCGCCCGGCCGACAGGTAGGTCGCCCACACGGCGACCATCCACAGGAACGCCAGGATCACGCACCCGAGCACGAAGTACTTGACCACCTCGATGGGGCCGCCGGGGGCGAGGGCGTGCCAGGCCTGCGCCGCCTGGGCGGTGACGTACTGGAACATCCCGGACAACACCGGGTACTCCATGTAGCGGACGCCGCCGTCGTCACCCACCCACATGTACCGGTAGGGCAGCTCGCCCGCGGCCAGGCCCTGCACCGCGTAGAGCGGGAGCGGATCGGCGTAGCAGGCCTTGTAGTACTGCTGACCGGTCCAGTTGAGTCCCGGCTCGGACCCGTCGGTGGGGCTGGTGGTGACCAGGCACGCGGCCTTGGAGAAGAACCCGAGGGACAGGAACAGCACCGCGAACAGCATGATCACGCGCAGTGGGGTCCAGAAGCTCTGCCGTCCCACGACCGCGTGCCTCCCGACCGGGCCACCCCACGCGTCCATCACCGTCCTGCCGGCCCCGTCACCAGGCCGTACCCGGTCCCGCGGGCTCAGCGAGCGGGGGTCCTCGTCCAGCGGCAGCGGGGAGTGGTGGCCGTTGCTCTGCACGACCACACCCTAGTGCACGGTGTCCGGGCCGGACCCCGGCCGGTCAGAGCCCGCCAGGTCAGGCCCCACCGTCGCCCGCGTCGCCGCCTCCACCGCCC
>NZ_JAALDV010000528.1:0-1367 GCF_014145045.1 Dietzia sp. DQ12-76 | reverse complement strand
GAGTGCTGCACGCGCGCGCGAAATTTCCTGTGCGGGTGCAGCACTCGCGCGCGTCTGGGCTGGGCGCGTCTGGGCTGGGCGCGTCGCCGGAGGGGCCGTCAGTCGCCATGCGACTCCTCGAGGTCGCCTTCGACGTCCAGGTAGACCTGCCGCATCCGGTCCATGATCTCGGCGTCCGGCTGGGCCCACAGTCCGCGGTCGGCGGCCTCCGAGAGTCGCTCGATCATCCCGCGCAGCGCCCAGGGGTTGGAGCGCCGGAGGAACTCCTGGTTGGTCTGGTCCAGCACGTACTCCCGGGCCAGCGTGTCGTACATCCAGTCGTGCACGACCCCGGCGGTGGCGTCGAACCCGAAGAGGTAGTCGACCGTCGCCGCGAGCTCGAAGGCCCCCTTGTACCCGTGCCGCTGCATGGCCGCGATCCACCGGGGGTTGACCACGCGGGCGCGGAACACCCGGACCGTCTCCTCCGCCAGTGACCGCGTCCGGATGGCGTCCGGGGTGGTGGAGTCCCCCACGTACGCGCGGGGTTCGGCGCCGGTGAGCGCGCGCACGGTCGCGATCATCCCCCCGTGGTACTGGAAGTAGTCGTCCGAGTCGGCGATGTCGTGCTCGCGGGTGTCGATGTTCTTGGCGGCCACCGCGATGCGCCGGTAGTTGGTGCGCATGTCGTCCGCGGCCGGCACGCCGTCCAGATCGCGGCCGTAGGCGAAGCCGCCCCAGCGGGTGTAGACCTCGGCCAGGTCGCGGTCGTCCCGCCAGTTTCCGGCCTCGATCGTCTGCAGGATCCCGGCGCCGTACGACCCCGGCGCCGAGCCGAAGATGCGGGTGGTCGCCCGCCGGTGGTCCGAGTGCTCCGCCAGGTCAGCCCGGGTGTGGGCGGCGACGTGGTTCGACTCCGCGGGCTCGTCGAGGTCAGCCACCATCCGGACGGCGTCGTCGAGCATCGTGATGACGTGCGGGAACGCGTCCCGGAAGAAGCCCGAGATGCGCACCGTCACGTCAATGCGCGGCCGCCCGAGCTCCGCGGTCGGGACCACCTCCAGACCGTTGACCCGTCGGGAGGCCTCGTCCCACTCGGGCCGCACCCCGAGCAGCGCCAGGACCTCGGCCACGTCGTCGCCGGAGGTCCGCATGGCCGAGGTGCCCCAGATGGACAGTCCCACCGAGCTCGGGTACTCGCCGGTCTCCGCCACGTGGCGGTCCAGCAGGGAGTCGGCCATCGCCCGGCCGGTCTCCCAGGCGAGCCGGGACGGGACGGCGCGGGGGTCGACCGTGTAGAAGTTGCGACCGGTCGGCAACACGTTGACCAGGCCGCGCAGGGGCGACCCCGACGGGCCGGCGGGCACGAACCCGCCGCCGAGGGCGTG
>NZ_JAALDV010000527.1:0-1928 GCF_014145045.1 Dietzia sp. DQ12-76 | reverse complement strand
CGGACGGTCAGTCCGGTGCGGCCGGCGAGGTCGGCAGCCGAGGCATACGGCCCGTGGGTGTCGCGCTCGTCGGCGATCGCCGCGGCGAGGTCGGTGCCGATCGCCCGGACGGACTCCAGGCCGAGGCGCACCTCGGTCCCCTCGTTCTCGCAGGTGGCTCCGCCGATCGAGCGGTTGACGCAGGGCCGGTGCACGGTGACGCCGTGCCTGCGGGCGTCGGCCACGAGGGACTGCGGCGAGTAGAACCCCATCGGTTGACTACGCAGCAGCGCCGCGCAGAAGACTGCCGGGTGGTGGCACTTGAACCACGCCGAGTAGTAGACGATCGCCGCGAAGGACTGGGAGTGGCTCTCCGGGAAGCCGTAGTTGGCGAACGCGCACATCTTCTCCCAGATCCGCTCCCCCACCTCGGGCCCGGTGACCGGGGTCCCGGGTGGGCTGGTGCCGATGCCGTGGAGATCACGCATTCCCGCGAAGAACCTCTCCCGCAACCGTGCCATCCGCTCGGGTGAACGTTTGGCCCCCATCGCCCGGCGGAGCTGGTCCGCCTCCGCCGCGGTGAACCCGGCTATCTCGGTGGCGATCTGCATGAGTTGCTCCTGGAACAAGGGGATCCCCAGCGTCCTACCCAGGGCGGCCTCGAGTGCGGGGTGGTCGAACACCACCTTCTCCTTGCCGTTGCGTCTACGGATGTAGGGGTGCACGGAGCCGCCCTGGATGGGGCCGGGGCGGATGAGCGCCACCTCCACCACGAGGTCGTAGAACGTCCGCGGCCGGAGTCTGGGCAGGGTCGCCATCTGCGCCCGCGACTCCACCTGGAACACCCCCACGGAATCGCCGCGGCACAGCATCTCGTAGACCTCGGGATCGGAGAGGTCCAGCCGGGCCAGGTCCACCTCGAGGTCCTTGTGCTCGGCCGCGAGGTCGATGGCGTGGTGGAGCGCCGTGAGCATCCCCAGCCCCAGCATGTCGAACTTGACCAGGCCGACCGCGGCGCAGTCGTCCTTGTCCCACTGCAGGACGGTCCGTCCGGGCATGCGCGCCCATTCGACGGGCACCACATCGGCCACAGGCCGGTCGCAGATCACCATGCCGCCGGAGTGGATGCCGAGATGCCGGGGGAGCCCGACGAGTCTGCGGGCCAGCGCCAGCACGTCGGCGGGCACCGTGTGCTCGGTGGCCTCCCGCTCGTGGTTCTTCAGACCCGACCACCGGTCGACGCTCTTGGACCACGCGTCCTGCTGGCCGACGGAGTACCCGAGCGCCCGGGCCACGTCCCGCACGGCCGACCGCCCCCGGTAGGTGATGACGTTGGCCACCTGCGCGGCGTGATCCCGCCCGTAGCGGGAGTAGACGTACTGGATGGCCTCCTCCCGGCGGCCGGACTCGATGTCCACGTCGATGTCCGGTGGACCGTCCCGCTCCGGGGACAGGAAGCGCTCGAAGAGCAGGTGCGCCCCCACCGGGTCCACGTTGGTGATGCCGAGGGAGTAGCAGACGGCCGAGTTGGCGGCCGATCCCCTGCCCTGACAGAGGATGCCCTCCCTGCGACAGAACTCGACGATGTCGTGGACCACGAGGAAGTAGCCGGGGAACCCCAGCTCGGCGATCACCCCCAGCTCGCGGTGGATCTGCGCGTAGGCCTCCGGAGCCGCGCCGGGGGCCCCGTAGCGCCGGGCGGCCCCCGCGTAGGTGAGCTCGGCGAGCCGGCTGTCCTCCGTGTGCCCCTCGGGAACGTCGAACGGAGGCAGTTCGGGGGCGATGAGCCGGAGGTCGAATGCACACTCGCGACCCAGGTCCGCCGCCCCGGAGACGGCGCCCGGCCAGCGGTCGAACAACTCGGCCATCTCCTCCCCCGAGCGCAGGTACGCCCCTCCGGCCGGGGGCAGGTGCGCGGCATGGGTCTCCAGGGCGTCGCGGGCTCCGAG
>NZ_JAALDV010000526.1:0-1171 GCF_014145045.1 Dietzia sp. DQ12-76 | reverse complement strand
TTGCGGCTGAAGCCGTCGACAGAGGGGCGCTCGCCCTCGCGGACGAACACGACCCTGAGACCAGGGGTAGGCACAAGCTGAACCCGAAGCCGGACGACGCCGGGCGTCGGAGCGCGGGACTCCTCCGGGGCCTCGGCAGGTTCACCGGTGCCGCCGGGGCGGGAGTGACCGTGTACGAGGGCCTCGATGAATACGTCAAGGGAGAGAAGTCGGCGCCCGAGGCCATCACCGAAGCGATCGGTGCTTTCGGCGGCGGGGCGGGAGGCGGGGCTCTCGCCGGCGCGGCGGCGGGGTCGTACCTCGGGCCGGTCGGCACGTTCGTCGGGGCCGGGATCGGCGCCGGGGTCGGCGCATGGCTCGGCGAGAGCGCCGCGGACAGGGTCTACGACACGCTGACGCAGGGGGAGGCCGCCGACACGCCGGGTAACACGAGTGATCCGGAGAAGAACACGAACAGGGGTGGAAACTGATGGCAACGGGCGAGAGCCGGGAACCCGGAAACGAGTTCGAGCACGGAAGCGAGGACATTCCGTTCTCCCGGTGGGGAGACATCAAGATGCGGTTCGTCGCCAGCTGGCGGCAAGACCACATCAAGAGGTACGGCATGTACTTGTGCGTCATCTGGTTTGTCGGGTTGATCGGATACGAACTCGTCATGCGCCTGCTCGAGGCGTTGGGTCTCGCCGGGTGAGAGTTGCCGTGTGAAGGTTGCCGGGGTGAGGGCTGCCGGGTGAGGGCTGCCGGGTGGTGCCGAACCACACAGCTCGTCGATTCCGGGGCGGCGGGGCAACACCTCCCGGGCGATTGTCGGGTTCTTTCGCGCCGCATCATGGCCGGTGGTCACGTGGCGGTGTCGCCTCCGGTATCTCGCCGTCCGATGACCCGGCTGACCACCGGCTGCTCCTGCTTCTGTTCGGTTTCGACGTTCTCGGGCGGCGGAGTCCTCCCCAGAACCGCGGGGGCGACCTTGACCGGTTCCCCGATGATCTCCGAGGTGTTGGTGGCGTTGGTCAGATACGCGGCCGGCGTGTGACCGCGACGGCCCTCGTTCTGGCCGGTCGCCGCGGCGCCCATCATTCCCATGGGCATCATCCCTGCACGACTGGCGTGGGCCCCACCGTTCGACGACGAGAACGCCCCCGCGGGCGCACCCGCAGATGCCGAACCCGCC
>NZ_JAALDV010000525.1:0-6337 GCF_014145045.1 Dietzia sp. DQ12-76 | reverse complement strand
GCCCGGTGTGGTGCGACCGCCTCCCACGACGAGCACCCGGCCGCGGCTCTCCTTGCCGCCGTCCGGCGTGGGAAGCGCCCACCCCCGCAGGCGGTGGGAGGTGAGCACGAGCGCCTCGCCCTCCTGGCCGGTGGTCACCGGCCGTCCTCGTCCGCTGCTGAACCCTCGCGGGTGGTGGGGGCCTCGGCCCGCTCTACGGCCGAGGTGTCGGCATACCGCTCGAGGCGCAGTGACCCGTCGCCGTTCCGGTATGTCGTCACCGAGCAATTGGGCAGGGGGTCTTCACGGTCGACGTGGAGGATGTCCTGTTCAGCCATATGTTCCAACGCCACCCGGAATCCCATGATCACCGCTTGGTGGCTGAAGATGCACAGCCGCTCACCGGCGTACTGCTGCCGGAGATCGGTGAGCAGGTAGCGCACGCGCAGGACCACGTCCGTCCAGCTCTCCCCACCCGGGGGTCGGTAGTAGAACTTGCCGATCCGGTCGCGCCGCTCCGCCTCCGCCGGGAAGCGGTCACGGATCCCGTGCCCGGTGAACCCGTCGAGGATCCCGAGGTCCCGCTCACGCAGCCGCTCGTCGGTGAGGAGAGTGGCATCCAGGCGGGCCGCTTCCAACGCGGCGGCGGCCGTGTCCGCCGCTCGTCGGTACGGGGAGGTCAGCCACACCGTCGGCCGGCGCTCGTCCGGTAGTGCGGCCAACCACGTGCCGACGGCCGACGCCTGGGTGAGTCCGGTCTCCGACAGCGGGGTGTCGGCATCCCGGTAATTCAGATCGAGGCGGTGCGCCCCGGCGGCGCGGGCCTCGTCGTCAGCGATGTTCCCCACGCTCTGCCCGTGGCGGACGAGCAGGAGGCGGGCGAGTTCCGTCATGCCCGGAACCTACCCGTCCGCCTCCCGCCGGGCCCCGACCTCACGGGGTGAGGACGATCTTCACGGCCCCGTCCTGCTTCTTCTGGAAGATCTCGTAGGCGTGGGGGGCGTCCGCGAGGGGGAGCCGGTGGGTGGCGAAGTCGTCCACTCCCAGCGGGTCGTCATCGCTGAGAAGCGGCATGATGTCCGGCACCCAGCGCTTGACGTTGGCCTGCCCCATCGTGAGCGTGAGCTGCTTGTCGAACATCGTCAGCATCGGCAAGGGGTCGGCGGTGCCGCCGTACACGCCGGACAGGGAGATGGTCCCGCCCCGGCGCACGATGTCGATAGCGGAGTAGAACGCGGAGAGCCTGTCCACGCCCGAGTGCTCCATCACCTTCTTGCCGAGGAACTTGGGCAGCATCCCCACGGTTGCGTGGGCCGCGGTGGCCACGGGGGAGCCGTGTGCCTCCATGCCCACCGCGTCGATCACCGAATCCGGCCCGCGCCCGTCGGTCATGTCGCGGATCACGTCCCCCAGTTCACCGGGGACGCCGGTGGGGTCGAGGACCTCGACTCCCCGATGCGCCTGGCGGGCCCGGCGTTCGGCGACCGGGTCCACTCCGATGACGCGGTGTCCGCGGTGGGCGGCGATCCGGGCCGCCATGTCGCCGATCGGTCCCAGCCCCAGTACCACGACGGTCCCGCCATCGGGGATCTTCGCGTACTCGACCGCCTGCCAGGCCGTCGGCAAGACGTCGGACAGGTACAGGTACCGGTCGTCGGTGTGCTCGTGCGGCACCTTGATGGTCGTGTTCTGGGCCTGCGGCACCCGCAGATACTCCGCCTGACCGCCGGAGACACTTCCGTACAGCTCCGAGTAGCCGAACAACGCCGCTCCCATCCCCTGGTCACGGACCTGGGTGGTCTCGCACTGGGTGTTCAGGCCCTTGTCGCACATGTAGCAGTGGCCGCACGAGATCTGGAACGGCATCACCACCCGGTCGCCGGGGGAGAGATCGGTGAGTCCGGACCCCACGTCCTCGACGATCCCCATCGGTTCGTGACCGAGGACGTCGCCCTCGTTCATGAACGGCCCGAGCACCTCGTACAGGTGCAGATCGGACCCGCAGATGTTCGTGCTGGTGATCCTGACGATCGCGTCGGTGGCTTCCTCGATCCTGGGATCGGGTACGTCATCCACGCGGACATCGCGCTTGCCGTGCCAGGTGACTGCCTTCATGTCAGGCTCCTCTCGCTGGTCGTGTCATGCGCGCTCACGCATATCGCCGACGCTACGAGGCCGGGCGAACCATCGCATCCGGTCGCCCGAGGCTGTAGACCTGAAGTGGTGACCGGTCTGCGACAACCCCGCGTGGTGATCATCGGCGCGGGACTCGCGGGCATCGCCGCCGCGCACACGTTCCGACAGGCCGGGCTGAGCGACGTGCTGATCTGCGAGAAGGGCACCGACGTCGGCGGGGTGTGGCACTGGAATCGCTACCCGGGCCTGACCTGCGACGTCCCGTCACAGCTCTATCAGTTCGGGTTCGCACCGAAAGCCGACTGGTCGCACGTCTGGGCATCCGGCGAGGAGATCCGGCTCTACCACCGGGAAGTCGTGGAGCGGTGCGGGTTGGACGGATGGTTGCGGCTCGAAACCGAGGTGACGGATGCGGTGTACGACGACGAGTCCGCAACCTGGACTCTCACCACCGCGGCAGGGGAGATCCTCCTCGCGGACTTCGTCGTGTGTGCGACCGGGGTGCTCCACCACCCCCATGTGCCCGACATCGACGGACTCGACACCTTCGCCGGCCCTGTCGTGCACACCGCCCGCTGGGACCCGGAGCTCGAGACCGGTGGATCGCGGGTCGCGGTGATCGGGTCCGGATCCACGGGGGTGCAGATCGTCTCCGCGCTTCAGCCCGAGGCCTCGCGTCTACTGCACTTCACCCGCTCCCCGCAGTGGATCCTCTGGGCGCCGATGGGCGTCCGCCAACCCGAGCTGTTCACCGCCCTGCTCCGCCGGATGCCGGGACTGCAGCGGGGTCTGTACGCGGCCGCACTGTGGGCGTCGGGGATTCTGGCGGACGTGGTGCTCAAGCCGACCTGGCGTCGCCGGGCGGTGCAGGCGTACGCGAGGTCGAGTCTCCGCCGGCAGGTCCGCGACGCCCGGCTCCGGGCGAGGTTGACTCCCGATGACGAGCCGCTGTGTAAGCGGCAGGTCGTCTCGGGCACCTACTACGGCGCCATCACCGCCCCCAACGCCCAGCTGGTGACGAGTCCGATCACCGAGGTCACGCCCACCGGTATCCGCACCGATGACGGCGCCCATCACGACGCCGACGTGATCGTCCTGGCCACGGGTTTCCGATCCCACGAGTACATGCGCCCCATGCGGATCACCGGCCGCGACGGACTGGGTCTCGATGAGGCCTGGGCGACCGGCCCGCGTGCATACCGGATGACCGCGATCCCTGGTCTCCCCAACCTCTTCACCGTTCTCGGTCCCAACTCGCCGACCGGGTCGATCTCACTGCAGTACTCGGCGGAACTCACCTCGCGGTACATCGCGCAGTGGATCGAGCAATGGCGACTCGGGCGGTTCGACGCGGTCGAGGTGACGGAGAGGGCGACCGCCGATTTCGCGCGGGCGGTGGGCGCGGCGATGGGGCCGACGGTGTGGAACACCGGGTGCACGTCCTGGTACCAGACAGCCGGCGGTGAGATCGATCTCTGGCCCTTCGACCGGAAGCGGATGGAGGAGATGCTCGACCACCCCGACGAGCAGGACTTCACGCAGGTCCTGCTCGGCTCCTGAGAACGTGGTGCGTTGCCGGTCGCCAGGTGGATAAAGTGACTGTCATTCTCCGGACGTAGGCCGCCTCGTCGGCCGTGTCGATGGTGGTGACTATGAGCGATCCGTCAGGTGGCTCCGGGCGGGACGGTTCCAGCCGGGACGGTTACCGGGGCAACGACGGGGGGTGGGGCCAGGACCCCTACGGAACGGGTCCGCGGGCTCCCTCTCGCAACGGCCTCATGTGGGTGATGGGTGGGCTCATCGTGGTGCTGCTCGTCGTCCTCGCCGGCGCGGTCGGCTACCTCGTCGCCTCGGACGGCGGCGAACCGGGTGCCGCACCAGCGCCGACGACGACCTCCGTGGAACCGGAGACGGCGCCCCAGGTCCCGGAGACGATGCCAGCTGCAACCGGTGCTCCATCCGTGCGGTCCGCCGACTGCGACCCGGACGAGATCGCGAGCGAGGCGGGTATCGCCCGTCGGAACGTCAACGTGGACCGGTGCGCGGGGGCGTGGGCACTGGCGCACGTCTTCGTACCGCAGGGTGAACCCGCCGGGGATACGCAGTACATAGTGAGCCGCGTGGGGGGGAGTTGGAAGCGATACACCGGGATTCCGTCCACCACGTGCCGTCAGGAGGCGGAGGCCGACGGCATGCCCGCTGAGATCGCAGCGGTCCTGGACGACTGTCGGTCCTCGGCCGCACTGAGCGGCGATCTGGGACTGCGTGTCCCCATGTCCCGTCCCGCGTGCGACGGTCGGGGGATCGTGGTCCTGTACTCCGCCGTCACCCCGGGTGCATACGCGCAGGAGATCGCTGCCGCGCTGGCGCAGAACCCGGGAGCGTCCTACTTGCGCACCGACATGGCGTGCCCCTCGCTGCGCGCGAGGGACGAGAACGGCAACGTCATCTACGCCGTATACCGCGCTTCCGGGTATTCCCGGCAGGAGCTGTGCGCAGACGTGCGAGCAGAGGGACCGCCTGCGTACGGTCGCTGGCTGGACTCCACCAGCGACCCGTCGACGCCGGTCACCTGCTGAGCAGGCCGGCGGCTCACCGCAGGATGAGTGGGATGTGCTGCTCAGCCGCGGTATTGGCCCCGTGATGACCGAGGAGGCCCGACTCCATCTTCTCGTGGTGGGTGCGGGCGAGGATGACGCCGCCGGTGGCGACCGCGATGACGTGACCCAGACGGTCCGCATGGTCCCGGCCCGGCCCGAACAACTGCTCGTCCAGCGCCTGTTCCCGGCTCAGCACCCGCGCGTGCCCCGCCAACTCCTCGCGCCAGGCGGCCAACACCGCCGTTTCCGCCCCGGCCCGTGCGTGCACGTGCCGTACCCGGGCCTCGCCGGCGAGCACCTCGACGTCCGTGAGGAGCGACGGTGTGGCATCGATATCGATCACGGTCTCCGCGGCCACCATGCCGTGGTCGGCGGTGACGAGTAACCCGCAGCCGGGGGGCAGATCCGTCGCCAGGTCGGCGACGAAGGCGTCCACCTCGCGCAACGACTGAACCCACTCCGGAGAGCCCGGACCGTGGATGTGTCCGATGAGATCGAGGTCTCCGAAGTAGGAATAGACGAACCGTCTGGACTTCGAGGGAGCGGCGACGACAGCGAGTATCGCCTCGCGGATCTCCTGCAGTGAGATAGCCGGGCGGTACTCGCCCTCCGCCCGGAACGCGGCGCGGGTGAGTCCGGATGCCCGGAAGTCCTCGCGCATGACGTAGGTGACGTCGACCCCCTCCTCGGTGAGCAGTTCGAGAAGACTCGGCAGCGCCTGCACCTCACGGGGAGGGAACCGGTCCAGTGCGGAGGGCCCCTCCGCCGACCCCGTGGTCCACCGGAGCGAGTTGAAGACGGTAGGTGTCTCCGCACCCTCGTCCGGGAGCGCGAAGCTGTACCCGACGATCCCGTGGCGGGAGCACGGCGCTCCCACCGCCAGGCTGGTCAGACTCGTGGCCGTGGTGGCGGGGAATCCCGCGGAGATCATCCGCGTGGTCATCGCCGAGAGGGTGGGGGCGACCTCGGCGTGCTGCCGGATGAGCTCGGCGCCGAGGCCGTCGACCAGGACGAGCACCGTATCCCGCGTGGGCGGGAGAGCCAGTGGGTTGCGGAGGTTGACGCCCAGCGAGGCGGCGATCGACGGCATGACGTCGGCCAGCGAGTGGTCGGCGGGGGTGGTCGGGATCCCGGTCATGGCTCCACTCTCCCTCATCGCGCCCGCGAACGGTGCGGACCGGCGCCGTCCGGGCAGACGGCACCAAGGCGAGGCGGCGTGACGTGACGACGTGGTGGTCGTGACGTAACACCGCCCCGCTCGTGACGTATATGTGATGGACTCAAGAATCCTCAACTCATCGTGGGGCTCGCGCCCCCGTCATGCTCGGAGATCACTGTGACCAGATCCATCGCCTGCGCCGGTGCGCTGGCCGCCGCACTTCTCGTCTTCTCGACCGGCGCCGCGGCAGCCCAGAGCGCAGACGGCCTGTCGTCTGGCGCCCTCGACTCGTCGTCGCTCACCGGCTCCGCCGGAACGGAGACCGACGCGGACACCGGCGGCGGCCTCGGCTCCGCCGGTGACCTGCTTCCGGCCTCCGTCACCGGTTCGCTGCCCGGTTACACCTCCGGTCCGGTCGGTTCCGTCGCCAGCGCCGGCTGTGGCGTCGGCACCGTGGCCGGCG
>NZ_JAALDV010000524.1:0-2053 GCF_014145045.1 Dietzia sp. DQ12-76 | reverse complement strand
CCGCCGACGCCCTCGCCGAGCGCGCGGGCCTGCGGCTGCCGCGGGTACTCGGTCGCAACGCCGCCCCGCCGGTGCCGGACGGAGTGGTTCCCGACGCCCCCGGTGTCACCCCGTTCCTCACGTCCAACGAGGAGTTCTACCGCATCGACACCGCGCTGCGGGTACCCGCCCTGACCACCGCGGACTGGCGGTTGCGGATCCACGGGATGGTGGACAGGGAGATCGAGCTGGACTGGCAGTCCCTGACGAGCAGGGAGTTCCGGGACCGGATCGTCACCCTGACCTGCGTGTCCAACGAGGTCGGCGGCGACCTCGCCGGAACGGCGACCTGGACCGGCTTCCCGATCGACGAACTGCTCGCGGAAGCCGGGCCCCTGCCCGAGGCCGACATGCTGCTCTCGACCTCGGTCGACGGCTGGACGGCGGGCACCCCGCTCGAGGCACTGACGGACGGGCGGGACGCGTTGCTGGCCGTCGGGATGAACGGCGAGCCGCTCCCTCTCGAGCACGGGTATCCCGTCCGGCAGGTCGTCCCCGGCCTGTACGGCTACGTCTCCGCCACCAAATGGGTGGTGGACTGGGAGGTCACCCGGTTCGACCGGGCGAGCGCCTACTGGACCGACCGGGGGTGGGGCGAGAGGGGGCCGATCCTCACCGCGAGCCGTATCGACCGGCCCGCCCCGCTGGCCCAGCTGGATCCCGGCCCCGTCGTGGTCGCCGGGACGGCGTGGGCCCAACACCGCGGCATCGACCGAGTGGAGGTGCGGGTCGACGACGGGCCGTGGAACGAGGCAGCGCTCGCGGAGGAGTACTCGATCGATACCTGGCGCATGTGGTCGTGGACGTGGGACGCCGAACCCGGCCTGCACACGCTGTCCGTCCGGGCGACCGATTCGACCGGTGAGGTCCAGACCGAGACGCGGCAGCCTCCGATACCCACCGGGGCCACGGGCTGGCACAACCGCACGTTCCGGGTGTCGGGGACATGACCGTCCTCGACACGCGCCGCCCCACCGCGCGCCCGTTCCCTGAGTTCCCCACCCCTCGGATTAGACTGTCCTCCGTGTCCGACCCCACCGCCCTGTCGCTGGCCGATCCGGGGCGCCTGTTGGAACTCTCCGCGGCCGGCGACCTCGAGGCCTTCGCCCGCTTCTATGACCTCATGGCGCCCCGGGTCCACGGTCTCGCCCTGCGGGTCCTCCGCGACCCCGGGTACGCCGAGGAGACCGTGCAGGAGGTGTTCCTGCAGGTCTGGAAGCAGGCCTCGGGGTACAGTCCGAAGCTCGGGTCGGTCCATTCCTGGGTGCTGACCATCGCACACCGGCGCGCGGTGGACCGGGTGCGGTCGGAGAGCTCCGCGGCGCGGCGCGACGAGGCGGACGCCGCCGCGGGGATCACCCACTCCGGGGACGTCGCCGACCAGGTGACCGAGGAGATCACCCGGGAGGAAGATGCCGCCGACGTCCGTCGTTGTCTGGGGGAGCTCACCGAGAACCAGCGCGAGTCGATCGAGATGGCGTACTTCACGGGACTGACCTACCGAGAGGTCGCCGACCAGCTGGGGGCCGCACTGCCCACGATCAAATCACGAATCCGGGACGGCCTGCGCCGTCTCAAGAGCTGCCTGGGGGGTGAGCTGTCATGACCGTCCGACACCACGATCATCCGGAGTCCCCGGGCACGGTTCATCCCGAGGATCTCGACCTCTACGCCCTGGATGCGTTGGACGATCAGGAGACGGAGGCCGTCGAGCAGACCCTCGTCAACGCCGCACCGGATCAGCGCAGGTCGATGCTCGCCCACATCCGGTCCACCCGGGAGGTCGCAGCCGATCTGGTGGCCGATGCCGACCTCGACGTCCCGCCGCCGCCGGGGCTCCGGGCCAGGATTCTCGATCTGGTCGCGGCGGAGTCCGCGCCCGTAACCGACGCGGGGACACCGGAACCCGACGGCACCCGGGACACCGGCGGTGCGGCCGTGGTCGATCTGAGCCATGTGCGTGAGCGCCGGCGCCCCGGCGTGTGGACCGTCGTCGCCTCCGCCGCGGCGGCCG
>NZ_JAALDV010000054.1:0-3138 GCF_014145045.1 Dietzia sp. DQ12-76 | reverse complement strand
GAGCGCCGAGCGTCCGTCGGCGATGGTCGTTCGGGCCTCGGCGGCGATGGTCTGCCGCTCTGCCACGGCAGACCTCGCCGTCGTCACGCCCGCGGCGTCCCACCGCCTGACCCGGCCGATCGTGTACACCACTCGGTCCCCTCTCGCGCGCCGTCACAGTGTCTGACGGCCCGGAGGCCCCGCACGGTTCCACCAGTCGACGGATCGCGCCGGGCCGGCCCGGCGTCCGGCCGGCCCCGAGGTCCCTACTTCGCAAACCTGCCGGCGAACGTCCGCAGCGGCAGATCCGCGCTGGTGACGATCCCGGGTGGGGCGGCGATGACCGACCGGATGGAGTTGAGGGCGGGTAGCCCGGTCACGGTCATACCGATGGAGGCGAAGTCCTCGGGATCGGAGAGGTCCACTCCGGGGGCGGGGAAGATCATGTGCTTGTTGTAGATCTGCGGATCGCCCTTGATCATCGTGATGTAGCAGCCCTTGATGTCCCACTTCGGCTCGGTGCGCGGGGTCATCTGCCATTCGAGGTGGGTCTCGATCCGCGAGACGCCGTCGACCATTCCGAGGTACTTGATGTAACTCCCGCGGAGGGATCCGGCGGGCAGCTGGTACCACCCCAAGTCCACGTCCTCCGTGCAGGCGCCCAGTTCGCAGTCGAACACCACCTCATCGAGCTCAAGGTCGAACGCGTCGGCCATCATGTACACCGAGTCGGCGAACACCTCGGTGTACTTCCGAAGCATCCCCGGCAGCGCGGGATCGTCGACGGGCCGGCCGTAGCCGACCTCCTTCCAGGTCTCGGCGGAGTGGTGGCAGGAGACGTCGACGGACTCGATCGTCGTGACGTTCTCGATCTCGGCCACGTCGGCCGAGGCGACGATGCCCAGGATCTGGTTGAGGCCCGGGTTCATGCCGGTGCCGTAGAAGGTCGCCCCGCCGGCCTTCGCGGCCTCGTCCAGGATCTCCCGCCACGACCGGCCGGACGGGTGGGGATGGTTGAGGTCGCGGTGGTGACCGGTGATCCAGTCGGCGGTGGTGACGATGTTGATGCCGGCCTCGAGGACCTGCAGGTAGAGGTCCTCGTCCGGGAAGACCCCGTGGAACGTCAGGACGTCCGGCTTCGCGGCGACGATCTCCTCGACGGTGCCGGTGGCCAGGATCCCGACGGGAGCGATGCCGGCGAGCTCGCCCACGTCGCGGCCGACCTTCTCCGGGGTGTAGCAGTGGACGCCCACCAGCTCGAGGTCCGGGTGGGCGCCGATACGCCTGATCATCTCGCTGCCGACGTTGCCGGTGGCGACCTGGAACACCCGGGCGGGAGTCGTGTTTCCGCTGGTCATGAGTGATGTCACCTTTCGAGGAGGGCGTGGTCGGGATAGAACTGGGTGGCCCAGGTCCGCAGTGCGGTGAACCCCTCGTACTCGCCGGGTGCGAGCGCGGCGGGGTCCGAGTACTTCTGGTACTTCCAGATGGCGAGGTCGGCCTCGAACTGCTCGATCACCCCGCGGCCGTGCGCGGCGGCGCGGTCGGCGGACTCGTCGTCGTCCAGGTCCGGCCGCCGGCGGATCCAGACGGAGAACCGGACGTCGCAGGTCTCGTCGTCGACGGGGGTCACGCAGGTCGCCGTGCGGTTGTCGACCATCCCGTGGCTGCGGGTGACGGCAACCCCCAGTCCGCCGTTGATGGCCTCCACGCCGCTGTCGACCTCCTCGATCGATCCCGGTTCGCCCTCGAACGCGATGGTGAAGTCGACGTAGGAGACCGGTCCGTCGAAGTCCTGGCGGGTGAACAGCGGGATGATCGGCACCTTGTGGACAAAGGTGAAGTGCGCGAAGTCGACCCCGTTCTCCAACACGTACTGCGGGTGCAACTCCAGCCGCTGTTCGAAGAGCGTGGTCCGGGGATGGCACGGGTGGTAGTCCTCCGCCCGCGCGCCGTCGTCCCAGCTGGTGAAGACGTCGGGCACGTCGAAGTACGGATCGCGGCCTTCGAGGTCGTGCCAGAGGTAGATCGACTCGTTGCGTTCGACCACCGGGTAGGTCCTGATCTTGCGGCCGCGGTTGGGGTGGTCCGCGTACGGGATGGCGGTGTTGCGCCCGGCCGAGTTCCACTGCCAGCCGTGGAATGGGCACTGGATGGTCTCGTCGACGACGGTGCCCCCGTGGCCGAGGTGGGCTCCGAGGTGTTTGCAGTACGCGTCCATGACCGTGACCCGGCCGGAACGACTCCGCCAGGCCACCAGCTCCTCCCCGAACGCGGCCACCCGGTGGACGTGGCCGTCGGGGACCTCGGTCGACCAGGCGACCTGGAACCATCCGGTCGGCTTCATCGGCAGCGGGGGTCTGGCCATCGCCGGCCTCCAATCCTGGCGTGAGTGAGGAGCGGTTCGCCGGTTCCCACAAGCGCAGAATGGCGATTCTGCGACGGTAGCATCGGGGCGTGGAGGCCACAAGAAAAACGACGACGACGACAACCGCGACGACAGCCGCGACGACAGCCGCGACGACAACCGCGACGCCGGCTGCGAACACGGCCCGCGAAGAGCGGCTCGACGGCTACCGCCGGCAGATCATCCACGCCGCGGAACGGGAGTTCGGGAAGGCCGGGTTCGCCGCCACCCCGATGAACGCGATCGCGGCCTCCGCCGGGTTGTCGCTGGCCACCGTGTACAAGTCCTTCGCCGGGAAGGCGGAGATCTGGGACGCCCTGCACCGCGAGCGGATGGACGCGCTCCTCGAGGGCGTGCGCGAGGTCGACACAGGCGAGCCGGGCCTCGACCGACTTCTCACGGGCCTGCGGCAGGTGTTCCGCTTCCTCGCAGCTCACCCGGCGTATCTCGAGATGAACCTCCGGGCCGGCGGTGGGTGGGCGAGCAGCGTCGAGGGGGCGCACGGGACCCAGCGCACGGTGTGGGGTTCGGGTCTCGAGGTGATCGCGGCCGGGATGCGGTCGGCGGCGGACAGGGGGGAGCTCGACGGACTGGAGCCTCGCGTCGCCGCGGGACTGGCGATCTCCGCGCTCCAGGTCTGGTTGTCCGAGTGGGTGGCGGCGGGTCGTCCGGGCGACCCGGAGGCGCTGGCCGACGACATGACGCGCAGGCTGCGCCTGATGTTGACGAACCGGGCCCCGGGTCCGGCGGCC
>NZ_JAALDV010000523.1:0-2827 GCF_014145045.1 Dietzia sp. DQ12-76 | reverse complement strand
GGGATACTGCCGCCACAACATGGGGTACTGGCGCGGCGGCGACTGGTGGGGGATCGGTCCCGGGGCGCACAGCCACGTCGCCGGTGCCCGCTGGTGGAACCTGCGTCACCCGGCCCGGTACGCGGCCGCCTGCGACGCCGGTGACCTGCCGGTCGAGGGCGGGGAGCGGCTGACCGACGCCGACCGGCACCTCGAGCGGATCATGACCGGCCTCCGGCTGGCCGAAGGGCTCCCGGACGCCGCTTTCACCGCGCAGGAGCGGGCGCGGGCGGACCTCCAGGTATCGGCGGGCCTGCTGCGTCGCCGTCCGTCGGTCGGGGCCGACGACGGCGGGTACGCGTTGACCGACTCGGGCAGGCTGCTGGCGGACGGTGTCGTGCGCGACGTCCTCCTCTGACGCGCTGGATTAGAATCGTCCGTACGCAGCCAGTGAGAAGGGGAACCGATGTCGAGTACGGCCGATCGTAGGACCGAGGTCCTGCGCGCGATCGTCTCCGACTACATCGCCTCGCACGAGCCCGTCGGCTCCAAGTCCCTGGTCGACCGCCATTCCCTGGGGGTCTCGAGCGCGACGATCCGCAACGATATGGCTGTGCTCGAGGCGGAGGGCTTCATCGTCCAACCCCACACGAGTTCCGGACGGATCCCCACGGAGAAGGGCTACCGACATTTCGTCGACTCGATCGAGGAGATCACGCCGCTCTCGCGGGCGCAGCGTAAGGCCATCCAGGCGTTCCTCGAGGGTGCCGTCGACCTCGACGACGTCCTCCGGCGGGCCGTGCGGCTGCTGTCGCAGCTCACCCGCCAGGTCGCCGTCGTCCAGTACCCGGTGCTGGGGCGCTCCACCGTGCGTCATCTCGAGGTGGTGAGCCTGGCACCCACCCGCCTGCTGTTGGTGCTGATCACCGACACCGGCAGGGTGGACCAGCGGACCGTCGACCTCGCCGCGGAGCTGACGGACGATCACCTGGCCGAACTCCGGGCGCTCCTCTCGGAGGCGGTGGCGGACAAGAGGCTCAGCGACGCCTCCGAGGCGCTGGCGGCCACCCCCGAGCGCGCGCGGCCGGAGTACCGCGACGCCGCGGAGAGGTGCGTGACGGTGCTGGTGGAGACCCTGGTGGAGCAGCCCGACGACCGCATCGTCCTGGGCGGTACCGCCAACCTCACCCGCAGCGCGGCCGATTTCGACGGTTCCCTGAGATCCGTCCTGGAGGCGTTGGAGGAGCAGGTCGTGATCCTCCGGTTGCTCTCGGCGGCGCAGTCCGTGGGGATGGGGGGCCCCGGCGGGGTCACCGTCCAGATCGGCGAGGAGACCCGGTCGGCGGAGATCCGCGGGGCGTCCGTGGTGTCCTCCGTGTACGGTTCCGGGCGCCAGATGCTGGGCGGGATGGGGGTGCTCGGGCCCACCAGGATGGACTACCCGGGAACAATCGCCTCGGTCGCCGCTGTTGCCCACTACGTGGGCGAGATCCTGTCCGGGCGCTGACGCCCGTAGCCTCACCCGGGACCGGCGTCCCACCGACCTGATCCACATGACGAAAGGCGACACGTGTCACGCGACTACTACGGGACCCTCGGGGTCGATCGAGGTGCCTCGGAGTCCGAGATCAAGCGCGCCTACCGCAAGCTCGCCCGCGAGTTGCACCCCGATGTCAACCCGTCGGACGAGGCGCGTGAGCGGTTCAGCGAGATCACGGCGATCTACGAGGTGCTCACCGATCCCGAGAAGCGCCGCGTCGTGGACATGGGCGGCGATCCTCTGGACTCGTCTCCCGGTGGCGGATTCGGTGGCGGCTTCGGTGGCGGGGGTTTCGGCGCCGGCGGGGGGCTCGGCGACGTGTTCGAGGCGTTCTTCGGCGGCGGCGGCGGTGGCGGCGGACGTGGCCCCAGGAGCCGTGTGCAGCCGGGGTCGGACGCGCTGATCCGTGTGAACCTGTCCCTGGCGGAGTGCGCGACCGGCGTCACCAAGGAGATCCAGGTCGACACGGCCGTCCTCTGCGAGACCTGCCACGGCAAGGGCTCCGCGACCGACGCGCCGCCCGCCAGGTGCGGGATGTGCCAGGGCCAGGGTGAGATCCAGTCCGTCCAGCGCTCCCTGTTGGGCAACATCATGACCAGCCGACCGTGCCCCACCTGCGCGGGGACCGGTGAGATCATCACCGATCCGTGCGGCGACTGCACCGGCCAGGGCCGCGTCCGCAAGCGCCGCACCGTGTCGGCCAAGATCCCGGCGGGTGTCGGCGGCGGGATGCGGATCCGGCTGTCCGGTCAGGGTGAGGTCGGCCCCGGAGGGGGCCCCGCCGGGGACCTCTACATCGAGGTCAACGAGCGCACCCACCCGGTGTTCGTCCGCGACGGCGAGGACCTGCACTGCACGGTCCGCGTCCCGGTCGTGGACGCCATCCTCGGCGGCCGGGTGGATCTGGAGACCGTCGTCGGAGACGACCTGGAGATCGACATCCCGCCCGGCACCCAGCCCGGGCACACGGTCACCCTGTCCGGCCGCGGGATGCCACGTGTCCGGGGCGGCGGTGCCGGTGACCTCACGGTCCACATGGAGGTCGTGATCCCGGACAAGCTGGACCGCAAGCGGCGGGACCTCGTGGAGCAGCTGCGCCGACTCGGTGGCGACTCGGCCGAGATCGTCAACGAGGACACCGCCCGCCGGGGCGGGTTGTTCTCACGGCTGCGCGACGCGGTCGCGGGTCACTGACCCGGTGACCCCGCCTCTGTTCCGGCTCGACGCGGTGCCCGCCGTCGGCGAGACCGCCGTACTGGACGGGGCCGAGGGGCGACACGCCGGTTCGGCCCTGCGGGTGCGGCCCGG
>NZ_JAALDV010000522.1:0-2186 GCF_014145045.1 Dietzia sp. DQ12-76 | reverse complement strand
GGGCGCGGCGTCAACATCGCGGTGTGGACCTGGGACGACGCCGCGTTCGCGTGGCTCGCCGGCGAACTCACCGATGAGCGGTTCCGTGAACTCGTCCCGGGGCTGGAGGGCATGGACCTCCACCGCTACCTGCTGCCCAACCTCCGGGCGGTCAACGTCGTCGCGCGGCCCCCGCGGGGCGAGGTGTTGCGACCCGGCCTCGGGTCCGACCTCGCCGCCGCGAGCCTGGAGATCCCGGGTGAGCTCCTCGAGGTCGGCCCCTGACCGAGACCGCGGCTGACCGGGACCGGTCAGGTCGCCGCGCGGAGCTCGACCTTCCGGATCTTGCCGGTCGCCGTGCGCGGGATGGTGTCGACCACCACCACGTCTCGCGGCCGGTGTGAGGAGGACAGACGCTCGGCCCCGAACTCCATGACCGAGGCCTTGAGCTCGTCCCCGTCCGGCGCACCCTCGGCGGGGACCACCACGACCACCACGAGCTCGCCCCACCTGGGGTCGGGGCGGCCGACGCACGCGACCTCGGCGATGTGCGGGTGGTCCATGAGGACACGCTCGACGTGCAGTGACGAGACGTTCTCGCCGCCGGATTTGACGATGTCCTTGACGCGGTCGGCGAACCACACCACCCCCTCGGTGTCGATGCGCCCCAGGTCCCCCGAGTGCAGGCGGCCGCCCACGAACGCCTCGGAGTTGGCCTCGGGGTTGTTCCAGTAGCCCTCCATCACCGTGGGGCCGCGGTAGACGATCTCACCGTCCTCCCCGGTGGGCACGAGTGCGGAACCGCCCGGTTCACTGATCCTGTTCTCCGCGATCGGGGTGGGGTACCCCCAGGAGTCGGATTTGTCCGGGTTGAGCTCCGGCCACTGCATGACGGTGGCCGGAGTGCACTCGCTCATCCCCGAGGCCAGGACTATCCGGGCATCCGGGAGTGCGGCGTCGAGGCGCCGGCGCATCTCCTCGGACATCGGGGCCATGGCGTAGAGCAGGAACCGGAGCGAGGACAGGTCGAGGCCGCGGTCGGTCGCGTCCGCCAGGGCCTCCAGCATGAGGGGCAGGCCCACCAGGTGGGTGGCCCGGACGCGGGCGACGGTCTCGGCGTATCCGACCGGGTCGAAACCCGGCAGGAGGTGGACGGTCGCCCCCATGGTGACCGCCGACAGCAGGACCCCGTTGAGACCGGCGGTGTGGAAGAGGGGGAGCGGGCACACGGTCACCGAGGCCTCGGCGCCCCAGTTCAGGCCGAAGACGGCCCCGTTGCCCAGGGCGGCCATGGACACGGCGAGGTGCGAGGTGAGGACGCCCTTGGGGCGTGAGGTGGTGCCCGAGGAGTAGAGGCACTGCACGACCTGGCGGTCACCGATCACCGTGTCGGGGCTGGAGTCGTCGCCGGACAGCAGGTCGTCCCACCCGATCAGGTCGGGACCGTCGGCGGAGGCCGTCAGTCCGTCGGGGACGCCTCCGATGACGACGACGGTCCGGATCCCGGGCATGGCGGCGACCGCTCCCATCACCAGTTCCGCGAGTGAACCGTGAACGACGAGGATTCGGGTCCCCGAGTCGGTCAGGGCGTGCGCGATGTTGTCCAGCCCGGACAGCAGGTTGATGGGCAGCGAGACCATCCCGGCCTTGGCCGTGCCGAAGTAGGTGGCCACGAACTCGCGGCAGTTCGTCGACAGGATCGCGACCGGCTCCTCCGCCTCGATTCCGTGCGCCACCAGACCGTGGGCGAACCGGTTGGAGACGGACTCGAGTTCGAGGAAGGACCACGACCCGGCATCGTCCGTGAGGGCGGTCCGGTTCGAGAAGGTGGCCGCCGCCCGGGTGGGGATGTCGCCCACCGAGCACCGGCGGGCCAGGGCGTGGTCCACGGGGTCGATTCCGGTCATGTCCAGTCGCATGGTGCCTCCGTAAGGGGTCGGGGAGAGGGGTCGGGCGTCCCGCGTCGGGAGTGATGTGGGTCACCGTGGGCCACCCTCCCAGTCGTCGCGGAGAAAAGCAAGCAAGCATGCTTGCTTTATTTGGGCGGAGGTGGAATCGTTCCCGCCATGACCAACCCCCCGCCCTCCGAGACGGAGGACCCGCACGCCGCCCTCGCCGCCCTCAGCGCCCGGGTGGACGAGCTCGTCGAGGCCGCCGGGTCCGATCGCTGGCACACCGCCACCCCGGCCGCGGGCTGGGACGTCGCC
>NZ_JAALDV010000521.1:0-3970 GCF_014145045.1 Dietzia sp. DQ12-76 | reverse complement strand
CCGCTCCCGAGGCCGCGGGCAACGCCACCGCCGGCAGCGCGATGGGCGCGCTGCTCGTCCTGGGCCTGCCGACCTCGGCGACGGCCGCCATGATGCTGGCCGCGTTCCAGCAGTACGGGATGCAGCCCGGCCCCATGCTCTTCGAGACGAGTGCCGCGCTGGTGTGGCCGCTGCTCGCCAGCCTGTTCGTCGGCCTGATCATCCTGCTGGTCATCAACCTGCCGTTCGCGGCCGTCTGGGCGAAGCTGCTGCTGATCCCCCGCCACTACCTGTACGCCGGCGTGACGGTGATCGCGATGCTCGGCACCTACGCGATCTCCTCCTCGACGCTGGACCTGTGGATGGTGATCGCGATCGGCATCCTGGGATTCGTCATGCGCCGGTTCTCGATCCCGCTGGCCCCGGTCCTGATCGCCGCGATCCTCGGCCCGCTGGCCGAGCTCGAGCTGCGTCGGTCGCTGGCACAGTCCGAGGGCGACGTGTCGATCCTGGTCTCGTCGAACATCACCCTCGCGCTCTACGGCCTGCTGGCCGTGGCCGTGGCGGCGAGCATCATCCAGCACACCCGGCACCGTCGTCGTCGCCGCCGGGAGGCCGCGGCGGAGTTGGAGGCCGCCGCACGGTAGGGATCGTGGACACGACGAAGGCCGCCCACGACACGTGGGCGGCCTTCGTGATCCTGATCGGTACCGGTGGGGGGACTCGATCCCCCGACCTCACGATTATGAGTCGTGCGCTCTAACCAGCTGAGCTACACCGGCATGCGCTGCCAGTCGGGCGATCGGGCCGCCCCGCACAGTGCGAGCCCCCTGACGGAATCGAACCGTCGACCTTTTCCTTACCATGGAAACGCTCTGCCGACTGAGCTAAGGGGGCCGGCCACCCTGGGTCGCGAAGCGCTCCGCGGCTCGGGGTGAAAGCCTCTAGCAGATTACACACAGGCTCGAACGGGGCACAAATCGCCCGGTGGAGCGGGGTCGAGGCCCCGCTGGCAGGATGTGGGGCATGCGCATCTCCGTGGTCGTCCCCGTCCTCGACGACGCCCACGAGCTCGCCGGGTGCCTCGCGGCCCTGCACGGCCAGACGAGGCCGCCGGACGAGATCGTCGTGGTGGACAACGGATGCTCCGACACGAGTGCGGACGTCGCCCGCGAGGCCGGCGCGCGCGTGGTGACCGAGCCGGTCCGGGGTATCCCCTCGGCCGCCGCCGCCGGCTACGACCGGGCCTCGGGCGACGTGATCGCCCGCCTGGACGCGGACTCCCGCCCGGGCCCGGACTGGATGCAGCGGATCGAGAGCGCGTTCGCCGAGGACCCGGGTCTCGTGGCGCTCTCGGGCCCCGGCGAGTTCATCGGACTGGGCGGGTGGCGGGCCCGCGCCGCGCAGCTGCTCTACATGGACGCCTACTTCTTCTCCGTCGGCGCCGCGGTGGCCCATCCTGTGCTGTTCGGGTCCAATCTGGCGATGCGTCGCACGGCCTGGGAGCGCGTCCGCGAGGGAGTCGACCGGTCGGACCCGGAACTGCACGACGACATCGACCTGTCGTTCCAGTTCGGCGCCGACGACCGGCTGCGGGTGGACAGGTCGCTGACCGTGGGCATCTCCGCGCGTCCGTTCGACGATCCGGCCGCGATGCGCCGACGCTTCTCCCGTGCGTTCCGGACGATCGCGCGCAACTGGCGCACCTCGCCGCCCTCTCAGCGCTGGATAGAGCGCCTGCGGCGCTGAGTCGGCCGGAGCGCCTGCGGCGCTGAGTCGCCCGCAGGGCGCGTCAGGACCAGACGAGCACCGACCACAGGATGATCTGCGTGACGCAGAATCCCGCCAGCATGTTGAGCACCAGGAAGCGCTTCCAGCCCTCGTTGGTGCGCTCGGCGTCGGCGTCGGTCACTCCGACATAGGCCGCGACGGTGGCCAGGTACGGCAGGATCGCGAAGGCGACCCCGGACGCGGGCCACGGCGCCGCCACCAGCAGGACGATCACCGCGGCGGCGTAGCAGGCCAGCGCGAACCACACCGCGGCACGGGCCCCGAGCACGGTGGCGACGGACTTCAGGTCCGCCTCGCGGTCGAAGCGGACGTCCTGGACGGCGCCGAAGGCCTGCGAGGCGGCGCCCCACAACATGAAGGCCACCAGGCAGGCCCACACTCCCCCGGTCAGCTCGGCACCCGCGATGGTCCAGCCGACGATCGCCGGGGAGACGAAGTGGAAGGCGGAGGTCACCGAGTCGAGGAACGGGATCTCCTTGAACCGCAGTCCCCTGGCGCTGTAGGCGATCACGGCGAAGGCGCTCGCGGCGAGCCACAGGGACGACTCCAGCGATCCCACCAGCACGAGGTAGAGAAGGAACGGCACCGTGGTCACCGCGGAGGCCACGAGGGTGGCGGTGTGACGGGAGCGTTCCAGCACCGATCCCTCGACGCCGCCCTTGCGCGGGTTGCGCAGGTCCGACTCGTAGTCGAACACGTCGTTGATCCCGTACATCGCCAGGTTGTAGGGCACCAGGAAGAAGACCGTGCCGATGACGCCGACGAGGTCGAACCCCCCTGTGGCCAGGAAGTACGCCAGGGCGAACGGCGCGGCGGTGTTGATCCACGACACCGGCCGGGACGACCAGAACAGCGTGGAGAGCAGACCGGGTGACGCGGACCGCTCGGGGGTGCGGACCTCGTCGTCGTCGTGCCCCGGACCGCGTGCCAGCAGCGCGTCACCCCTGCCCGACACCGTCGGGTTCCCGACCCCGGCCCCGACGCGCGGCGACTCGGTGAGCAGCGCCCACACCGACGGCACGAACACCGCCGCGGCCACGGCGTAGGCGAAGTCCTCGATGGGCGCCACGCCCAGCCGGATGCCGCTGGTGAGCTCGTCGTCGTACGCCACGAGCCCGGCCGAGATCATGATGTTGTCGAACACCGCGGTGAGGATCATGAGAATGACGAACGCGCCGGCGACCCCGATCAGCCACCGGCGTCGGGCCTGCCCACGCAGGCGCCAGGCCGCGAGGAGGGCCACGGCCACCACGGGGATGGACATGGTGAGGTTGAGGGTCGTGTAGAGGCTGGTCACGGGCGTTCCCCTGTCGCCCGGGCCGTCTGGGAGGACCGGGCCGTCCGGGACGCCCGGGACGCGGCCGCGTGCTCGACGGCACGGGAGACCCCCGTCGCGCACACCAACGCGAGGTGGGACAGGAACGCCAGGAACACGACCTCCTCGACCGGGATCTCGGGGGCCACCAGCAGACCGGTCATGAAGTCGGTCTGGCCGCGAAAGAACACCCCGCTGCGCACCCCGAGGACGTCCCACGTGAGCAGCAGCGCCACGGAGGCGGTGACGGCGAGCGCCGCGGCGGCGGGCGCACGGAACGCCGCCAGCTTCCAGCGGTGGTCGATCACCAGGATTCCGGTGAACGAAACCACCTGAACCAGGAGATAGGCCAGCCCGATCACCTGTCGAACACCACCCTGTCTCCTACCGCCCTGTCGAACACCGTGCCCCCGCCGGGCTCGGGCACCGGCGCCGTGCCCGTGTCTCCCCGGACGTGTTTGAGCACCAGCTCGGCGCTGATCAGGCACATGGGCAACCCGATCCCGGGAATGGTGGACGCCCCCGCGTAGTAGAGACCGTCGACGTGCCGGGAGACGTTTCGGGTCCGGAAGAACGCGCTCTGGGCCAGCGTATGGGCGGGCCCGAGGGCGGTGCCGCGCCACGCCCCCAGATCCTGTTCCAGATCGGCCGGCGCGATGGTGCGACGGACCACCACGCGCTCCGCCAGGTCGGGGATCCCGGTCCAGTCGGCGATCTGGGCGATAGCCCGGTCGGCGGCCGCCTCGATGGTCGCGTCACCGGCGCCGTCGACGCCCCCGTGCCCGAGACCGGGGTCGGCGGGGATGGGGACCAGGACGAAGAGGTTCTCGTGCCCTGCGGGGGCGATGCCGGCGTCGGGGTCGTCGGTCGCGCTGGGGCGGCAGA
>NZ_JAALDV010000520.1:0-1188 GCF_014145045.1 Dietzia sp. DQ12-76 | reverse complement strand
GCTGACGCCGCGCCACGGCCGGGCCGGCGCATGCCCGGGCCCGTGCAGGCCTGGGCCTGCGGAACTGCCTTCTGATGAGCCCGGGCCGATGAGCGGGGGCCCGGGCCCGGCTCAGCTGCGGATGAACACCTGCGTGGCGTAGAGCCTGTTGTCACCGGCCACGGCGACACCCATGCCCATGGAGGTGTGATCGGTGCGCAACAGGTTGAGCCGGTGTCCGGTCGAGGCCATCCACTGGTTGACGAGCTGCTGCGGGGTGGCGTTGCGCCAGTTCTGCAGCACGTTCTCCGACCAGCGGGTGGTGCCGCTGGGGACCTGGTTACGCAGGTCGGGGTTGTGATACATCCGGTTCTCCGCCGCCTGGACCTGGCTCCAGGCGGTGGCCAGCTGGACGAGCGCGTCGTTGGACGGCAGCGGCGCACGGCCATTGGCGACCCGAGCGGCGTTGGTGGCGTCATGGAGCTGCTGGCGGTACTCGGCGCTCGTGGGATCGAGGGCCGGGGCGGTGCCGCCGCCGCCAACGGCCAATCCGAAGGACGATCCGGGCACGAGGAACTGCTGCGCCGAGGCGGCGGGGACCCCCAGTCCGCCGACCGCCATGGTGGCGGCGGCGACGACGGCGAGGGGCTTGACGAAACGAGGGGAAGTGCGGCGCACGGGAGGGACTCCATTTCTGCACGCCCCGAGGGGGAGGGCATGCAGGAAACACGGTAGAGACCAAAGCCGTTCTGGGCTAGTGGGCTTGGGGAATCTAGCCGTATTTTCACACTGTTAACCGGCCGTGCGCCGGAGCGGTCACCCCCGTTCGAAGTCCAGCACCACGTGGATCCGACCCTCCTCGTCGGTGGCGGTGCCCACCCCGACCTTCGCGAACTCGCCGTCCAGCATGCGGTCGCGCATGCCCGTGTCGGTGAGCATGGCGGTGAGCACGTTCTGGGGTGTGGCCTCCGGAGGCAGGGCCAGCACCGTACGATCCCGGGTCTCGCCGCTCTCGGGGACCGGGAGATCGCCGGTCGTGGGGTCGCCCGCGGCCAGCTGGTCCGCGCGGACCTCGGCCTCGACGGACAGGACCGGGTCGGTGACCAGACGCTCGGCGCCGACCGCGGTGCGCGCCTCGTTGACGCCTGCGACGACGCTGCCTTCGAACGCCTTCCGGGCGACCTCGGGCGGCACCACGACGAGAGGAGC
>NZ_JAALDV010000519.1:3434-4379 GCF_014145045.1 Dietzia sp. DQ12-76 | reverse complement strand
ACAGCGTCCGGGAGCCCGGCGTCCGGGAGCCCGCGCGCCGGGTCGAAGTCCGCGATCTCCCCGAGCGCACCGACGACGGTGGCCACGTGATCGGCCACCAGTCGGGCACCGATGTCGGGGTCGGCGTCGGTGGGGTCGCCGATCACCCCGGTGTCGGACAGGTCGTCGGCCAGCCAGCCGAACTTCACGGGGCCGGTGAAGCCGATGTGCCGGCATCCGGCCACCGCGGTCGGGACCCGGGCCTCGGCGACGGACATGTCGACGAGGTCCGGACGCAGGTGGAGCATCATCGACGTCTCGGCCCACCCGGCGTGGATCCCCATCCCGAGCTCACCGGGCCCCGGCACGGCCCTACCGGCGTAGAGGAACGTCCGGAGGTCGCTGCGCCGGCGCAGTTCCCGCAGCGCCACCTCCAGCAGCGCGGAGTTGCCCCCGTGGCAGTTGACGAAGAGCACGCGGCGGAATCCGCTGGCGGCCAACGCCGAACCGAGTTCACGCACCTGGGACAACAGGGTGTCGGCGGTGATCCACATCGCGCCGGGGAACGAGGAGTGCTCATCGCTCTTGGTGTATCCCAGCGCGGGCATGAGCCAGGCGTCGACCCCGGCTGTGTCCATCCCGGCTGCGTTCTCCACCGCCCGGGAGGCCACCGCCTCGGCCACGATGAGGTCGGTGGCCAGGGGGAGGTGGGGGCCGTGGGGTTCGATCGCGCCGGCGGGGATGACCGCCACGGGATCGCCCCGGCCCACGTCCGCGGCCTCGACCGTGCTGAGGTCCGCGTAGCGCCGCGCGGGCCCGATCACGCCCCCCACCGCCCGGGATTGAGCAGGCCGTAGGGGTCCGTGCGCGCCGCGAGTGCCCGCACCTGTTCGGTGCCGTGATCCACGCGGTACTGGTGCGGGGAGTGCACCGTCACGCCCAGTTCCTCCAGGACGGGCACGCCCG
>NZ_JAALDV010000519.1:0-3274 GCF_014145045.1 Dietzia sp. DQ12-76 | reverse complement strand
TCCACCAGGGCGTCGCCCTGGCATTCCATGTGGAACCACGTGTCCGGCTCCGCCTTCTGCAGCCAGTGGGTGGGGTGGTTGTAGGACAGGGTCGAGACCTTGATGCTCTCGTTGACCCCTGAGCGGACCGCCTCCACCACTCCCCCCGCCTCGGTGACCAGCGCGCTCACCCGGTCGGCGACCGAGGCGTCGACGATCGCCCGCAGGCTGGCCCGGCCGGGGGGCATGGCCTCGTCGGGCGGCAGACACCCGGCGACGTGGGCGCCGTCCGCCGAGCACAGCCGTGGGGCGGGGTCGAGTCGGTGGATCCGCGGGACCACGGAGAAGGCGTCGTGGTGATCGTCGAAGCTGGCGTAGACGCACCGCCAGTCCTGCAGGGGTTCGATCCGCACGGTGGCGCGCACGATGATCCCCGCGACCCCGTAGGTGTGCACGAACGGCTGGGCGTCGTCGCCCTCCAGGTGCACGATCTCGGCGTCCGGGTGGGCGTAGACCACGTCGAGCGCCTCGACGAACCCCTCGTGGTTGCGGCCGTGGACGATCGTGCCGGTTCCGGCGGACCCCCCGGCGAGGAATCCCCCCAGGGTGGACTGCACGGTCGAGGGATACATCCACAGCTGCGAGCCGTCCCGCGCGAGGCGTTTCTCCAGGCTCATCATGCGCACGCCGGCCTCCGCGGTGACCGTCCCGGCCTCCGGGTCCACGTGGTCGATGCCCCGCAGCGCGGTCAGGTCCAGCACGAGCCCCCCGTGCAGCGGGACCACCTGACCGTAGTTGCCGGTGCCCTTGCCACGTGAGGTGATGGGGACGCCGCGCCGGACGGCGGCCCGGACGACGGCGGGGACCTGATCGACGCTCGTGGGCCGCACAACCACCTCGGGCCGTCCGATGGGCCACTGCGCACGCAGGATGGGGCTCAGGTACGAACCGTCCTGCGAGGCCTTGTCGAGGCTGCGGTCGTCGGTGAGGACGAGGTCCGGGCCGAGCAGCGCGGTCAGGTCCTCCACGAGTCCGCCCACGTCCGGGGCCGTGGCGACCGGGGGCGTCACCGTCTGGGTCTCGCTCACTGGGGTGCCTTCCTGTGTCGGGTGGTCACTCGGGTGGGGGTCAGTTCATCCCGATGGTCGGGTCGATGAACCGGTTGGTCGCGATGGTCTCCGGGGTGACGTCCTCGGCGATCGAGACGTCGGCGGCCTCGTAGATGCCCGAGACGAGCTCGACGATGTCGGCCAGTCGGTCCTCGTCGAAGTTGCCGATCGTCGAGTCGGGACCGTTGCCGACGATCTCGCGCTCGAGCATGGCCTCGACGGCAAAGTCGGCCAGTTCGTCGCTGTAGACCCACCCGGTGTTGAACTGCTCGACGGCGTCGACGATCACCTCGTTGGTGCGGCTGGGGTCGGCGAAGTACTCGACCTCGGCCTGCTGCAGGACCGGCACCAGCATCTCCAGGCAGGCGGCGTTGTCCTCGAGCTCGGCCGAGCGCACCGCCATCATGGACTTGTAGATCGGGTATCCGGTGTCGTGGAGCAGCTCGTAGGCCACGGGCTTACCCCACTCGGGGACCTCGTTCTCGTAGATGAACGGCTCGGCGCTGGCGTAGCCCTGCTGCGCGACCGTCCCGCCCGCCGCCACGAAGTTGGACGGCGAGCCGTCGTAGCTGCCGTCGACCTGCGCGGGATCCAGGATCCCCTCTCCGGTGAGGTAGTCCATGTACGCGTTGCCCTCGAAGTACAGGACCCGGGTGCCCTCGTCCTTGAGGTCGGCGATCCGCGCCACGTCCGGGTAGGTCTCCGGGTCCCACATGATCATCTGCGGGTTGATGTCGAGCGGGGCGAACACCCCGACGGTCGGGTTGTTGAGGGAGTTCTGCACGGCCTGGTCCGAGTCCACGTACCCGAGCATGATGTCGGGATCCTGGTACATCTGCGCGGTCACCTGTTGGAACCCGATCGCCGGACCGCCGGTGCGGATTTCCACGTCCACACCGGTGTACTCCCCGGAGGCGAACAGCGGACCCGAGACCGCCTTGGCCGCGGCGTCGATCGTGGGATCCGGTCCCAGGAGTTCGTAGAGGTGACCGTGTTCGGCCTCCGGGTTCCAGTCGGTCTGGACCACCACGGTGGCGGGGCAGCTCTCGCTGAGGTCCACCGCCCCGATCTCGCCGGTGTAGCCGGACGCGGCCTCGGTCTCGGTGTCGCCACCACCGCAGGCGGTGAGTGTGGCGGCTCCGAGGGTGCACACGGCGGCGACGGAGAGCACGGTCCTGGTGGTGTGGGTGCGGCGCATGGGGGTCTCCTCCCGGGGACCGGATCCGGCCTCCCGTATTGACGTGATCAATATCTATAGTGAAACGGCGCTTCGTTTCGGTTGTGTTGCCGGTCGGGCAGATGTGGGTTAATGCGCAGACGTGGGTTAATGCGCAGACGTGGGGGGACGCACGGCGACCGTCACCGCTGGTCCTCGGCGTTGTACCACCGGCCCACCACCTTGCGGGAGAGCAGCCCGAAGGCCAGGAACACGGCCACACCGAGCAGCGACGCCAGCAGGATGGAGGCGAACAACTCCGGGGACTGCAACCGGGCCCGGTAGGTGTCGATGAGGATGCCGATACCGGGGTCGCCCTGCTTGAAGAAGAAGTCCCCGACGATCGCGCCCACCACGGAGAGCCCGGCGGCCACCCGCAGTCCCTCGAACAGGGCGGGCAGCGCGGCCGGCGCCTCGAGTTTGCGCAGCACGGTCAACCGGCCGGCGTGGTGGAGTCGGAAGAGGCGCCGCAGCCCCGGGTCGACGGACTTGAGTCCGAACAACGTGTTGGAGACGATCGGGAACAGGGCGATGAGCACGCAGACGAACACCCGCGCGGTGAAGCCGAAGCCGAACCAGAAACCGATGAGCGGCACCAACGCGAGGATCGGGATGCACTGCAGCACCACCGCGTAGGGGAACAGGGAGCGCTCCGCCCACGTCTCCTGGCTCATCAGGATGGCCCACACCACGCCGATCACGAACGCGATCGCCAGGCCGGTCAACGCCACCACCGTGGTCCGTTCGAGCGCGTCGAGCATCGCCGGGAGGTTGTCGCCCATGAACCCCTCGGTGATGACGACGTGCGGAGCGGGCATCAGGAAACGCCGCGAGGGTTCGAGCACCACGTAGCTGATGAAGTACCAGACCCCCAGGACCATGGCCAGCACGACGAGCGGACCGCCGATGCGCACCAGCGGGCCGTCCGCGGACAGTCGCGGACGCGAGCGCCTCGCCGTCGTCGTCGTCG
>NZ_JAALDV010000518.1:0-3668 GCF_014145045.1 Dietzia sp. DQ12-76 | reverse complement strand
GCCGCGGACCTGCGCCCCGCGGCCGCCAAGCTCGCGCGCCGACTGGCCCGGGGTCCTCGCCGCGCACTGGAACTGACCAAGCGTGCCGTCACCGGGGCCACGCTCTCCGAGCTGGACGCAGCTCTGGCGCGCGAGCACGAGGGGCAGTGCGAACTCCTGGTGTCCGCCGACTTCGCAGAGGGGGTCGCCTCGATCCTCGAGAAGAGACGCCCCGACTTCTCCTGACCTGGTTCACCCTCACCGCTCCCCACGAAAGGCCGGATCATGACCACCACCACGACGGACCCCGTCGCCGAGCTCCACGCCGCCCGTCGCAACCACTGGAATTCCTGGGTGGCCACCCACGCCGAGATGAACCCCGACGGCGAGGCACTGCGCTACCTCGGCCAGACCACCACCTGGTCGCAACTGCACGAGCGCAGCGGCCTCTTCGCCGACGCACTGGCCCGTCGCGGGGTCGCCAGGGGTGATCGGGTCATGCTCATCACCCTCAACACCCCGGAGTTCGTCGAGGCGGTTCTCGGCATCAACGAGCTGGGAGCCATCGCGGTGCCGGTGAACTTCCGTCTCACTCCGCCGGAGCTGGCCTACCTCGTGAGTGACTGCGCGCCGAAGGTCGTCGTCACCGACGCGATGCTGGCCCCGCTCGTCGGGGCGATCCGCGCGCAGGGTGAGGAGCCGGGTGACCACATCGTCATTGGGGGCGAGTCCGGTACGGAGGGCCAGACCACCTATGCCGACGCCCTCGCCGAGGAGGGCACACCCCATCAGCCGGTCGACGTCCCCGAGGACTCTACGGCGCTCATCATGTACACCTCGGGCACCACGGGCCGGCCCAAGGGCGCGATGCTCTCCTATGAGAACCTCACCGCTCAGTCCTTGACCTGTATCCGGGTGTTCCGGCTCTTCGACGAGGACGGGCGCGCGCTGTGCGCGGCCCCGATGTTCCACATCGCGGCGCTCGGGTCGATCGCCCCGAGTCTCCAGCTCGGCGGCGTCACGGTGGTCCATCCGCTGCAGGCCTTCGACCCCGCGGCGGTCCTGGACACCCTCGAGGCGGAGCAGATCACCAGCGTCTTTCTCGTGCCCGTGCAGTGGCAGGCCGTGTGCGCCGAGCAGCAGGCCCGCCCGCGGACGCTGGTGCTGCGCAACATCTCGTGGGGTGCGGCCCCGTCCACGGACACGATCCTGCGCGCCATGTCGGAGACGTTCCCGGACGCGCTGAACTGCGCGGTGTTCGGGCAGACCGAGATGAGCCCAATCACCTGTGCTCTCGACGGCGACGACGCGATCCGCAAGCTCGGGTCCGTCGGCAAGGTCATCCCCACCCTCCAGGCCCGGGTCGTCGACGCCTTCGGGGAGCCGGTCGGGCCCGGCGAGGTGGGCGAGATCGTCTACCGCGGACCCACCACCATGTCCGGGTACTGGAACAAGCCCGCGGAGACCGCGGAGGCCTTCGAGGGTGGCTGGTTCCACTCCGGTGACCTGGTCCGGATGGACGACGAGGGCTTCGTCTACGTCGTGGACCGCAAGAAGGACATGATCATCTCCGGCGGCGAGAACATCTACTGCGCCGAGGTCGAGAACGTCATCGCCGGCCACCCCCGGATCCGCGAGGTCGCGGTGATCGGTCGCAAGGACGACACGTGGGGCGAGGTGCCCGTGGCGATCATCGCCCAGCACCAGACGGACGAGCCCGACCTCGGCCTGGACGACCTCGTGGAGTGGCTGCGGGACAAGCTGGCCGGATTCAAGCTTCCCAAACACCTCGTCCACGTCGATGAGCTCCCCCGGAACGCCAGCGGCAAGGTGGTCAAGGGCTCGCTCCGCTCGGAGCACGGCTCCACGGGTGTCTGACCCGGCGGACGAGACGACGTCGGAACCCGGATACCACTGACATGGTCTTCCAACTCCCCGCGGGCCGAGGCCCGGTGGTCGATCTGGCGGGACAGGTCGGATCGCTGGTCGGCTACTCGGTGTTCACCCTGCTGAGCTGCGTGCGCACGGTCGCCAGGGGGCGGCTCTCGCTCGCCGAGACCCGCGACCAGGCCCTGTTCGTCGCGCGGGTGTGCTCGGTGCCGGCGCTGCTGCTGATGCTGCCGGTCGGCGTGCTCGTGGCCGTGTCGGTGGGGGAGTTGGCGGGCCGACTGGGGGCGGCCGGGTATGCGGGGGCCGTGGTGGCCTTCGTCGTGGTGGGGCAGGCGTCGGCGTTGGTCTGCGCGCTCATGCTGGCCGGGGTGGGTGGCTCGGCCATCTGCGCGGACCTGGGCTCCCGCACCATCCGCGAGGAGGTCGAGGCCATGGAGGTGATGGGGCTCGACGTGATCGAGCGACTGGTGGTGCCCCGCGTCCTCGCCACCGTGCTGGTCTCCCTGGTGTTGTGCGCCCTGGTCACCGCGATGGGTGTGACCGCGTGCCTGATCTATCAGGTGTACGGCCAGGGGGAGTCGGCCGGGGCGTTCCTGTCCACGCTCAGCGCGTACGGCCGCCCGTCCGACCTGTGGATGGCGATGGCCAAGTCGGTCGCGTTCGCGGTGGTCTCGGCCCTGATCGCGACGTTCAAGGGGCTGCACGCCAGCGGCGGGTCGAGCGGTGTCGCGGACGCGGTCAACGAGACGGTGGTCCTGGCCTTCGTCACCGTGTTCGTGATCAACACCGTCCTGTCGGCGGTCTACGGGCTCGTCGTGCCGTCGGTGGGGAAGTACTGACGTGACCTCGCTCCGGGTGACGGACACCAGCGCCGTGCAGAAGTTCCGGGCGTCCCGGCCCGCCGCGGTCCTGGCCCGGGCCGCGTCGGCGATGGCGGAGGTCGGCCGCCACGTGAGCTTCGCGGGCCGGGTGATCCTCACGCTGCCCACCGCGCTGGTGCGGTACCGCAAACAGGTCGTCAACGAGGTCGTCGACGTGGGCTTCGGCTCCAAATCGCTGATCGCGGGCGGCGGCACCATCGGGATCGTCCTGGCGATGTCCGCGGTCGCGGCGATCATGGTGGGCGTCGAGACCTACCGCGGTCTGGATCTGATCGGCATGACCAGTCTGTCCGGGATGCTCTCGGCGATGGCCAACACGCGCGAACTCGCGCCCGTCGTGGCCTCCATCGCCCTGGCCGCCAAGGTGGGCACCGGTTTCACCGCCCGGCTGGGGTCGATGCGGATCTCCGACGAGATCGACGCCCTCGACGCGATGTCCGTGCCGACCGTCCCCTACCTGGCCGGGACGCGGGTCATCGCCACGATGATCTGCATCGTGCCGCTGTACGCCGTCGGGCTGGTGGCGACGTACATCGCCACGCGGGTGGTGGTGGTCCACGTCAACGGCGGTTCGGCGGGCACCTACGACTACTTCTTCCACATCACCCTGGGGCCCGAGGACGTCCTCTACTCGCTGATCAAGGCCGTGGTGTTCGCCCTGGTGATCGTGCTCGTGCACTGCAGCTACGGGTACCACGCGACGGGCGGGCCCGAGGGTGTCGGGCGGGCCGCAGGCCGTGCGCTGCGGACCAGCATCCTCCTCATCGGGTTCATCGACATCGTGCTCACCTTCGCCCTGTGGGGCCTGGTGCCCGAGGTCCCGGCGTTGGGGATCACGTGAGGCGGCGCGTGGCGGGGCCGACGCCCGAGCGGACCCTGGCGGTCCGCGGGCTGGTCGCGAGCGTCGTGGCCGTGGCG
>NZ_JAALDV010000517.1:0-2187 GCF_014145045.1 Dietzia sp. DQ12-76 | reverse complement strand
CTCGGCGGGTACGCGTCCGTCCGCGACGTCGTGACGATGGCCCAACGGCTGGTCCGGCTGGACCGTCTGGGTGCCGAACTCGCCGAGCTCGCGGTGGAGATGGGCGAGTACGGGCGCCAGACCACACTCCAGCTCGAGGAGTTGCTGGCCGACACCCCGAACGAACTGTGGGGCCTCGTCGCCGACCACGTCGCGGTGGATCCCGCGGGAGGGAGCACGGTCCCCACCGCCGAGCAGGTGGCGACCGGGCTCGAGCGACTGGCGGCGCTGAGTGACGCCGATCTCCTCCTGCCCGGCCCCGTCGCGCGCTGCCTCGGCCTGCCCGCGGAGCCAGAGGACCTGGACGAGCACGTCACCGCACGTGGACACCGGATGCTCGCCCACATCCCCAGGCTCCGACCCGTGCAGATCTCGGCCCTGGTGGAGCGATTCGGCTCGGTGCCGGCACTGCTCGCCGCCGAACAGACCGACTTCGCGGACGTGGAGGGCGTCGGAGCCCTCTGGGCCAGGCACCTTCGTCAGTGGCTGACCGGCCTGGGGTCGTCCTAGCGCCGGGGTCGTCCCAGGGGCAGAGGGGCCCGCCGCCCGGGGTCAGCCTCCCTCGACCACGTTGAAGGTGGCCGCCGGGCTGAAGACGTTCCCGACCAGCGCGTACACCTGGTAGGCGCCGACCTCGACAGGGGTCCGGTCCGCTTCCGTGCAGGCGCCCTCCGCGGAACGGCGGCCGGTCCAGTCGATCTGGCGGGGCTCGGGCTCACCGGGGCGGAGCTCCACCTCGTCGTCCTCACGGGGGGTGGTGCAGTCGATGCTCGACCACACCTTGACGTTGGTGTCCAGACGGTAGACCTCGAAGGACAGCGGCGCCTCGGAGAGGTCGCGATCGCACGTGGTGTCGGAGGTGTTGAGGATGTTGACGAAGAACCGGACATCCTGCCCCACCGCGACGTTGGGCTCGGCGGGCCAGACCTCCAGGCTCAGGTCCTCGTCCGCGCACCGGCCCCGCGAGGCGCCGCCGTCGTCCCGGGTGGTCTCCGTGGTCGTGGTCTCGGTGGTGGTGGCCGCCTCGGCCGAGTCGACCTCGCCGCCGGTCGCCGAGTCCTGGGTGTCCGTGCCACTGTCCCTGGAGGCGAGGAAGAGTGCCAGCACCACGGCCAGGACCGCGACGACCGCTATGGCGACCGCGGCGACGCGGCGACGCACATAGACCTCGCGCGGAAGGGAGCCCTGGGGTTCGTGCACGGGTCCAACTCTAGAGCCGGGTCGGCGCCGCACCCGATCCCCCTCGCGGCGTGTCCCTAGACCGCGATCATCTCCTCACCCGGGCCGTGGGGGATGTCGTCGACATCTCCCAACACGCTGCGCAGGTACGCGTGGCCGTCGGAGAGCTTGTAGGTGACGCCGACGATGGCCAACCTCCCCTCGTCGATCCGGTCGCTGATGATCTTGGACCGCTGCTTGAGAAGTTGGCCGGTTTCGAGGACGTGTCGGGCCTCGAAATCGTCGATCGCACTGAGTCCCTCGCGACGCCCGTTGAGGATCGAGGGCGAGACCTTCTCGACGACGTCCCGCAGGAAACCGGGAGGGATCTCCCCGGTGTTGAGCGCGTCGACCGTGGCCTTGACGGCTCCGCAGCTGTCGTGGCCGAGAACCACGATCAACGGGGTCTCGAGCACGTGGACCGCGTACTCGATCGACCCGAGCACCGCCGAATCGCTGATGTGGCCCGCGGTTCGGATCACGAAGAGGTCCCCGAGTCCCTGGTCGAAGATGATCTCCGCGGCGACCCGGGAGTCCGAGCACCCGAAGAGCACGGCCTTGGGGTTCTGCGCGGCGACCAGGGTCTGGCGGTGCTCGGTATTCTGACCGGGATGACGCATCTCGCCCCCGACGAATCGATGGTTACCGTCACGGAGGGAGGCCCAGGCCTTGATGGGATCGGTATGAGGCATGACTCATATTGTGCACACCGCGGTCTGACGGGCGCACGGTGACCTCTGTCGACACCTCTGCCCTGCTGTCCTGGTTCGAGCGCGCCGGGCGCCCCCTGCCCTGGCGCGGGCCGGAGGTCGGTGCGTGGGAGATCCTGCTCTGCGAGGTCATGAGTCAGCAGACCCCTGTCGCCCGCGTGGAGCCCGTCTGGCGGGCGTGGCTCGAGCGGTGGCCCGGCCCGGCCGAGCTCGCCGCGGC
>NZ_JAALDV010000516.1:5620-8300 GCF_014145045.1 Dietzia sp. DQ12-76 | reverse complement strand
GACCCCCACCGACGAGGCGAGGCGCGTGATCGCGGGCCTCGAGGGCGAACGCGGCTTCTACTCGGGGGCTGTCGGCTGGGCGGACGCCGGCGGCGACGGGGACTGGATGGTCACCATCCGCTGCGCCGAGATCGACGCCGATCGCTCAGGGGCGCTCGCCTGGGCGGGCGGGGGGCTCGTCGCCGACTCCGACCCCGACGACGAGGTCGCCGAGACCGCCGCCAAACTCCGCACGGTCCTCACCGCGCTGGGCGCGGTGTGACCCGCTCTACCTGTCGACGACGGGGTTGCTCAGCGATCCGATGCCCTCGATCTCCACGGTGACCCGGTCGCCGGGGAGCATCGGCCCCACCCCGGCGGGCGTGCCCGTCAACACCACGTCGCCCGGGAGCAACGTCATGATCCTGCTGACGTACTCGATGATCTCCCCCACGGTGTGCATGAACTGGGAGGTGTTGCCGTCCTGGCGTACCTCCGACGACCCGTCCGGGTGGTGCACGGTGGTGCGGACGTCGAGGCCGTTCGGGTCGAGGTCGGTGACTATCCAGGGGCCCAGCGGGCAGAAGGTGTCGTACCCCTTGCCCCGCGTCCACTGACCGTCCGCGAGCTGCTGGTCACGGGCGGTCACGTCGTTGGCGCAGGTGTAGCCGAGGATCACCTCGTGGGCCCGGGCGGCCGCGACGTCGCGACAGGGCTGGCCGATCACCACGGCGAGTTCGCCCTCGTGGTCCACCCGTTCGGAGCTGGGAGGGTAGGCGATCGCCGCTTCGGGGCCGATCACAGAGGTGTTGGGCTTGAGGAAGATCAGCGGCTCGGTGGGCGCCTCGGAGCCCATCTCCTGCGCGTGCTCCGCGTAGTTCTTGCCCACACACACCACCTTGGAGGCGAGGATCGGGGCGAGAAGGCGGACGTCGGCCAGCGGCCATTCGCGACCGGTGAACTCGGGCGTGCCGAAGGGGTGTTCCGAGATCTCCGCGCAGGTGAGGGTGGCGGGGTCGGTGACGTCCCCTCGGACCTCGACGAAGGCGAATCCCTGCGGGTGGGCGATACGGGCGAGACGCATACCCGCGATCCTATGCCGTTCGCAGATCCCGGAGCGTCGTGACCCCGCGGTCGCGCAGCTCGGCCGTCTGGGCCAGGTACAGCTCCGCGCAGGCGAGAGCATCGATCAGTGCGTCATGCGCCCGGTAGCGCGGGAGCCCGTACCGCTGCCGCGCATTCCACAGTCGCAGTTCGTCCGGGGAGGACTGCGGTGCGAAACCCATGTCGACTCCCCCACCGAGCACCCTCCGGTGCAGGTCGAGGGTGTCGACCGACACCAACGGCGGCCGCACGTCGTGGGCGGACGAGCACAGCGAGTCGAGGAACTCTGTCTCTATATGACTGTAGTGGGCGACGAGCACCCGCCCGGTCAACGCGGAGAACACCTGGTCCAGGACGACGTCGACCCCGACGCCGTTCGCCACCGCGTCGTCGGTGATGCCGTGCAGGGTGGCGCTCTGACCCACGCCCTCGACCTCGTCGGCGTGGTCGTCCCGGAGGATCATGGACCGCGCACCGCCGAGGTCGATCCGGTCGCCGTCCACGGGCACCAGCCCCACGGACAGGACACGGTGGCGACGGGGGTCGAGTCCCGTCGTCTCCACGTCCACCGCGAGGAGACGCAGATCGGCCAGCGGGGTCGACGGCGCCGGCGGCGGGGTCTCGAGGTAGCGACGGAGCGGGCCGTCCGGAAGGCGCCGCGCAGCGCGCTGCCGGCGCCCGGACCGGGTGAACCAGTCGCGCATCACATCTGTCCGACCCGGTACTTCAAGGCGAGCGAGCCCTGCACGCCGGCGATGATCCGGAACGCGGCGCGGAGACGGTGGCGGTCGGCGGAGCTCAGCGTTCCGGGGTCGAGGTGGTTGTCCTGCGGGTCGTCGTCCGCGATCTGGCGTGCGTGATGACTGTAGGTCAGGCCGCGGAGGAACCGGAATGCCTCGGAGAGGTCCTCCGCATCCGCCCGCGCGATCACACCCGCCCCGGCCGCGGCGTCGAGTCGACCGAGCGTGGACACCTCGTCGAGCCCTGCGGAGAGGGCGTACACGCGGGCGATCTGCACCACCGGCGCGATCCCCCCGGCCTTGAGGTCGAGGGTGTTGCGGTACTCGCCTCGTCGTTCCACCACCAGACCGCGGAAGAACCCCAACGGCGGACGCCACTCACAGGCGATCCGCGCCAGGTGGGCCTGGAACCGCAGGCTGCCCTCGGCGCGCGCGAGCATCTCGTCCCGGACTCTCATGAACAGCGAGGTGTCCCCGTGGACGGGGCGGATGTCCAGGAAGACCTGGGAGTGCAGGACGGCGTCCGCTCCCGGCGCCCGGACCCAGTCCCCCACCTGGCGTTCCCAGGACGTGCACGTGCGACGCCACGCCGGGGTGGAGGCCATGACCTCACCCGGACACAGCGGGAACCCGGACCGGTCGAGACCTGCGCACACCTGCTCGGCCAGCTGTGCGAAGTACCGGTCCGCGTCGGGTGTCGTCCCCGCCGGGTCGTCCAGGATGAGCGCGTTGTCCTGGTCGCTCGCCACACCCAGTTCCCCTCGTGCCTGGGAACCGAGTCCGACCCAGCAGTACGCCACGGGCGGCGGTCCGAGCTCAAGCTCGGCAAGGGAGATCAGTCGGCGGGTCGCCGCGTC
>NZ_JAALDV010000516.1:0-5562 GCF_014145045.1 Dietzia sp. DQ12-76 | reverse complement strand
TCCCTGCCGATGTCCTGGGGGGCTGTGCCGCGGCGGACGAACTCACCGACCAGCGCGGGCAGCCTCGCCGCCAGGTGTGCGACCCCGTCGGCGTCGGGCGCGCGGGCGATGCGGGCCGCGAGGTAGACGGGGTCGGTCTGCGCCAGGCGGAGCAGGTCCCCGCTGGTCACCATCCCCACCGGCTCGCCGTCCTGGCAGACCGGCAGGTGATGGACCCCACGGTCGATCTGGAGGAGCGTGGCGTCGAACGCGCGGGTCCCCGTGTCCACGGTGACTGGATCCGGGGTCATGATGGCGGATACCGGGGCCCCGGTGTCGCCGCCCACCGCGACGACCTTGGAGCGCAGGTCCCGGTCGGTGAAGATGCCCACCACGCGACCCGCCTCGACGACCAGCAGCGCGGACACACGGCGTTCGGTCATCAGCCTCGCGGCGTCCCGGATGGTGGTGTCGGGTCCGGTGGTCACCGCGTCGCGGGCGAGCAACTCCCCGACCGGCGTACCGAGCGCGTCCCCTCCCGCGGCCTCGAGTCGAGCCGAGGCGAGATCCTGACGGATCCGTTCGCTGCGTTCGCCGAAGAACCGACTCAGCTGCGGGTGTTCGGTGAGCAGCGAGTCCAGGACCTCGCGGGGCATCTCGAGCAGCAGGGTGTCGGCGACCGCCACCATCCGGTAGCGCGATGGTCCGCCACTGGCGAGGGAGGAGTAACCGAAGCAATCCCCCTCTCCTCGCGCGTCGAGCAGAGCCCCGTCCGGATCACACACCTCCACGGCGCCCGAGCGGATGAGGTGCAGGGTGTCGTTCCGGGCACCCGCGTCGAGGATTATCGTTCCCCGGCGGTGGTACCGCTGCGAGAGCTGCGCGGGGATCCGGTCGAGTTGGTCGACGGTCAGCTCGTCGAAGGGGGCGCACCGGGCGAGGAAATCTCTCACCTCGACGAGTTCGACGTCCATGGCTCCACTGTGAACGCCGACGGCCCGCGGTGTGATGCGCTTCGTGCGATTCACACCCGCGGACCGTGGTACTCGTACTCCGCTCTAACCGCTGACCGCGGCCACGATCCGGTCCCCGACCTCTGATGTCGCCACCGGCCGGTCCCCACGGGACCCCAGGTCCGCCTCGACCGCGGCTTCCACACGGTCGGCTTCTCCGACCTTCCCGAGATGCCGCAACATCAGAGCGACGGACAGGATGGCCGCGGTGGGGTCGGCCTTGCCCTGGCCTGCGATGTCCGGTGCGGAACCGTGCACCGGTTCGAACATGGACGGGTTGGTCCCGGAGGCATCGATGTTCCCCGACGCCGCGGTGCCGATCCCCCCGGTGACGGCCGCGGCGAGATCGGTGATGATGTCGCCGAAGAGGTTGTCCGTGACGATGACGTCGAAGCGCGAGGGCTCCGTCACCATGTAGATCGTCGCGGCGTCGATATGGCAGTAGTCCACCTCGACGTCCGCGAACTCCGGGGCCACCTCGTCGACCGTGCGCTGCCAGAGACCGCCTGCGTTGACCAGAACATTGGTCTTGTGGACGAGTGTGAGCTTCCCGCGGCGGGACCGCGCGCGTCCGAAGGCGTCGCGTACCACCCGCTCCACGCCGAACCGGGTGTTGACCGAGGTCTCGGTACCGATCTCCTGGGGCGTCCCGACCCGGATCGCACCACCGTTGCCGGTGTAGAGCCCTTCGGTCCCCTCGCGGACGACCACGAAGTCGATCTCCCCCGGGTTCTTGAGCGGGGTCGCCGAGCCCGGGTACAGACGCGACGGGCGGAGGTTGACGTGGTGGTCGAGCGCGAACCGCAGGGGCAGCAGCATCCCGCGTTCGAGCACGCCGGCGGGCACGGAGCGCGGGTCCCCGATGGCGCCGAGCAGGATCGCGTCGTGGCTCTTCAGGCTCTCGACATCCGCGTCGGTGAGCGTCTCCCCGGTGCGCAGATACCGCCGCGCGCCGAGGTCGTACTCCGTCTTCTCGACCCCCGGGACGAGCGCATCCAGTACCCGGATCGCCTCGGCCGTCACCTCGACACCGATCCCGTCACCGGGGATGACGGCGAGCTTCATCGTCTGCGTGTTCCTCTCCACCGGTCCCGTCTCCCTCAGTCCAGGTTGATCTGGGTGGCCGTGGCCCCGAGCTCGGAGACGATCCGGTCGACCGTCGGATCGGCGACCGCGCGGTCGACCCGGAGGATCAGCGACGCGCCCTCACCCGTGGCGTCCTGGCTCAGGGCGGCGGCCTGGATGTCGATGCCCTCCCCACCGAGGATGGAACCGACCTTCCCGAGCACGCCCGGTCGATCGGAGTAGTGCACGAAGAGGTTCTGGCCCTGCGCGCGCAGGTCGAAACCGCGCTCGTTGATCCGGACGATCTTCTGGACCTTCTCGAGGCCCGAGAGGGTTCCGGTGACCTTGCCGGTGGCGCCGTCCGCGGCCACGGCGGTGACTGTGACGGTGCTGCGGTAGGACTTGGACTCGCTGCGGGTCTCCACCGAGTGGGTGACGCCGCGCTGCTCGGCCATCGATGCGACGTTGACGAACGTGGCCGGCTCGTCGGTGATCGCGGAGAACAGGCCACGCAGGGCTGCCAGCCCGAGCACGTCTACCTGCTCGGCGGCGAGCTCACCGGCGACGTCGACGTTGACCGTGGTCGGCACACCCGGGCAGAGGTGGCCGGCGATCAGGCCGACCTTGCGGACCAGGTCGATCCACGGGGCGACCTCGTCGCCGACCGGACCGCCGGAGACGTTCACTGCGTCCGGGACGAACTCGCCGCGCAGCGCCAACAGCACGCTGCGGGCGACGTCGGTGCCGGCGCGGTCCTGGGCTTCGCTGGTGGAGGCGCCCAGGTGGGGGGTGACGACGGTGTTCTCCAGCTCGAACAGCGGCGAATCGGTGCAGGGCTCGGTGTCGAACACGTCGAGGGCGGCGGACCGGACCTTGCCGGACTTCAGTGCGTCGACCAGGGCGTCCTCGACGATCAGCCCACCGCGGGCGGCGTTGACGATCACGACGCCGTCCTTGGCGCGGGCCAGCCGCTCGGCGTCCAGCAGACCGGCCGTCTCCTTGGTCTTGGGCAGGTGCATCGTGATGATGTCGGCCCGGGAGACCAGCTCGTCGATGTCGACCAGCTCGATGCCCAGCTGCGCCGCGCGGGCGGCGGGCAGGTAGGGGTCGTAGGCGATGAGGGTGGTCTCGAACGCCGCCAGGCGCTGTGCCACCAACTGACCGATCCGACCCAGGCCCACCACTCCGATGGTCTTGCCGAGCAGTTCGACGCCGTTGAACGAACTCCGCTTCCAGGTGTGCTCGCGCAGCGTGCGGTCGGCGGCGGGAATCTGGCGGCACGCGGACATGAGCAGCGCCACCGCGTGCTCTGCGGCCGAGTGGATGTTGGAGGTGGGCGCGTTGACCACCATGACACCGCGTTCGGTGGCGGCGGGGATCTCCACGTTGTCCAGTCCCACGCCCGCGCGACCGATGATCTTCAGCTTGGGTGCCGCGGCGAGGACCTCGGCGTCGACCGTCGTCGCCGAACGGACGAGGAGCGCGTCCGCGTCCTTCACCGCGTCGAGGAGCCTGGGGCGATCCGGGCCGTCGACCCAGCGGACCTCGACGGCGTCGCCGAGTGCGTCGACGGTCGACTGGGCGAGCTTGTCGGCGATGAGGACGACGGGACGTCCGGATGCTGTCACAGTGGGATCTCCTCGGTGTCAATTCGGGCACCGACAGTCTAGGTCACCGCACCCCGCCCACGACCAGTGGCCGGGGTGGCGACGGGGGCCTACCGTGGCTGATGTCACCGCAGCACCCGACCGTGTCACCGCAGCACCCGACCTCCGCCCGACGAACGGAACACCCATGCCGCGCACTCCCCGATCGACCGGATTCCCGGCCGGCCTGCCCAGTCCCTGGCTGCCCGTCCTCGCGCCCGCTCGCGGCTCGACCGCGGTGGCCACCTACCTGAGGGCCCACCTGTACGGAGCTGCTGTGGGACGCAGCCTGCTCGACCGCTGCATCCGTGCGGTCGACGATCCCGACCGGGCCCGACTCGAGCCACTTCGGGATCAGTTCGAGCAGGAGATCGCCGTCGCCTCCGAGGTGTTGTCCCGGTTGTCCCCCATCGGAACGCCGGGTCGGGGGCTGGTGCGCCGATCCTCCGGGATCGCCCTGGGCGTCCTGCCCGTGGGACCGGTGCTCAGCGACCCGCTCGCACGGCTGGGGGTGCTGGAGGCGCTACGCACCCTCGTCGTGGCCAAACGCTCGATGTGGGACCTGCTCGCGGAGTCCTGGGTGGCGGACGCGCCCCCCGGTGGTGAGGGTGCGACGGTGGGCGGCCCCGGGACCCGACGCGTCCTGATGGACCTGGCCGAGCAGGCCGCGGCGCAGGCGGTCCTGCTCGAGGAACTGCGACGTACCTACGGTCTGGCAGTCTTCGAATGACCCGGTCCGACCCGGTCCGCGCCGACGTCGTGGTGGTGGGGTCGGGTCCGAACGGACTCGCCGCCGCGCTCCTGTGCGCCCGCGCCGGCCGACGGGTCGTGGTGCTCGAGGCCGAGGACACCATCGGGGGCGGGTGTCGCACCCTGCCCATGGACGGCATGCCGGGCGATCTCGGCGAGGGACTGCTGGTCGACCCGTGTTCGGCTGTCCACCCGATGGCCGGCGCCGCACCGTTCTTCCGGCAGTTCGACCTGGCCGCGCACGGCGTCGAGTTGAGGACGCCGCCGGTCCAGTTGGGCCACGCGCTCCCCGGTCGCGACGCGATCGTGGTCCCCTCCGACCCCTCCCCCGCGAGCCTGGCCGAGGGGATGGGGTCCGAGGCGGAGGCCCGGGCCTGGTGGCAGGTCATGGAACCGCTGGCCGAGCGGCCACTCGAGGTGGTGGCCACGGCGCTGTCCGATCAGCGATCGATCCCGCCGGTCACGGTGGTGGCAGCGCTGGCGAGGGCCTTCGCCCGGGCACATCCCCTGGGGATCACGGGCGACCGATTCGGACCGGATGGCCGGACCCTGTTCTCGGGGATCGCCTCCCACGCGATCTCGCCCCTCTCCTCGCCGGCGGCGACCGGGGTCGGCCTGATCCTCGGTTCCCTCCTGCACTCCCCGCTCGGGTGGGCCCTTCCTGTCGGGGGGAGCGGTGCGATCACCGCCGCCCTGGCAGAGGCGCTGCGCCGGGCCGGCGGGGAGATCCGCACGGGGATCCGCGTCGGGTCGATGGCGCAGATTGACGCGCGGGACATCGTCTTCAACACCTCCTCGCGGATCCTCGGCGAGATCCTGCTGTCGTCCTCGCCGTCACCGGCCGTGGAGCGACGGGCCCGACGGCTCACCCGAGCGCCCGTGGGAGGTGCCGCGGCGAAGGTCGACATCGTCCTGTCGGGTCCGGTGCCGTGGAGCGACCGACGCCTGAGCGATGCGGGCACGCTTCACCTGGGTGGGGACTCCGCCCACATCGACGCGGCCGAGCGCGCGGTGGCGGACGGCCGGCACGCGGACCGTCCGATGGTGCTGGTCTCCCAGCCGTGGGTCACGGATCCGGGCCGCATCGCACCCGACGGGCGACGGCCGCT
>NZ_JAALDV010000515.1:0-1443 GCF_014145045.1 Dietzia sp. DQ12-76 | reverse complement strand
CCGGGGCGCTCGCGCCGGTCGTCCCGCCGGGGGTCGCGGCGATCGTCCTGCCGATCACGCCGGGCCGGCCGCTCGGGCTCCCGCATGAGGAAGTCGGCGGAGTTCCTGGACTGGGTGGCGAGGGCGGCGGCGATGTCGGCCATCGAGACCGAGTGTTCGGCGGCGTACTCCTCCACGAGGCGGCGGAACATCGCCAGGTTCGGGTCGTTCAGGCTCTCCGTGATCGACTGGGCGAACTTGGCCATGCGCATCTCGTTGACGTCGTCCACGCTCGGCAGCTGGATCTCCGTCAGCGGCTGCCTGGTGGCCCGCTCGATCTGCGAGAGCAACCGCCGTTCCCGCGGGGTGACGAACAGCAGCGCCTGGCCACTGCGACCCGCGCGGCCCGTGCGGCCGATCCGGTGGACGTACGACTCCGTGTCATGCGGGATGTCGTAGTTGACCACGTGGCTGATCCGGGGCACGTCCAGACCACGCGCTGCGACGTCCGTGGCCACCAGGATGTCGGTCCGACCGTCCTTGAGCGCCTCGATGGTCCGCTCGCGAAGGTTCTGGGGGATGTCGCCGTTGATCGGTGCCGCGGAGAACCCACGGGCCCGCAGACGTTCCGCCAGCTCCTCCGTGGCCGATTTGGTACGGACGAACAGGATCATCGCGTCGAAGTCCTCGACCTCGAAGATCCGCGTCAGCGCGTCGAGTTTGTCGCGGTGGTTCACCAGCACATAACGCTGCTGGATGGTCGGCGCCGTGGCCGTCTTCGAGGCGACCTTCACCTCGGCCGCGTCGGTGAGGTACTTCTGGGAGATCCGGCGGATGGCAGCCGGCATCGTGGCCGAGAACAGCGCGACCTGGGTGGACTGCGGGGTGTCCGAGAGGATCCGTTCGACATCCTCCTGGAAGCCCATCGCGAGCATCTCGTCGGCCTCGTCGAGGACGAGATGACGCAGGCCCGACAGGTCGAGCGTGCCCTTCTTCAGGTGATCGATCACCCGACCGGGCGTCCCCACGATGATCTGTGCCCCCCGCCGCAGACCGGAGAGCTGGATCCCGTAGGCCTGCCCACCGTAGATCGGCAGGACGCTGACCTGAGGCATGTTGGCGGAATAGGTGATGCACGCCTCGGCGACCTGCAGCGCGAGCTCGCGGGTGGGGGCCAGCACGAGCGCCTGCGGGCTCTTGACCGACGGGTCGATGAGGGAGAGGATCGGCAGCGCGAAGGCCGCGGTCTTGCCGGTTCCGGTCTGCGCCAACCCCACGACGTCGCGGCCCTCCATCACCAGCGGGATGATGGCCGCCTGGATGCCCGAGGGGACCTCGTACCCGACGTCCTTGACCGCCTTGGCGACGGCCGGGTCGAGCCCCATGTCGGCGAACGTGACGGCGTCGTCGCCCGCGTTCTCCGCGGCGGTCTCCGCGGCCGGGGCGCGCTTGCCCGAGGCGCCT
>NZ_JAALDV010000053.1:0-4218 GCF_014145045.1 Dietzia sp. DQ12-76 | reverse complement strand
CCCGGCCCCGAGGTCTCGGGGCCGGGCCGGCGGATGTCACAGGAGCGGGTCTTACTTCGCGCGCTCCAGGACCTCGACGAGGCGGTACCGCTTGGTGGCGGACAGCGGGCGGGTCTCCATGATCCGCACGCGGTCGCCGACTCCGGCGTCGTTGGTCTCGTCGTGAGCCTTCACCCGCTCGGTACGGCGCATGATCTTGCCGTAGAGCGCGTGCTTCACGCGGTCCTCGAGCTCGACGACGATGGTCTTGTCCATCTTGTCGGACACGACGTACCCGATGCGCACCTTGCGGCTGTTGCGCTCGATGTTCTCGCTGGCCTCAGTCACGGCTGCTTCCTTGTCACTCACTTGGCATCACCCGGCGCCGCCGACAGCCCGAGCTCGCGCTCGCGGATGACGGTGTAGATGCGTGCGATGTCGTGACGGACGACCCGCAGGCGACGGTTGTTGGTCAGCTGACCCGTGGCCATCTGGAAGCGCAGGTTGAACAGCTCCTCCTTGGCCTCACGGAGACGCGCGGTGAGCGCATCGGCGTCGAGTTCGCGCAACTCGGGGGCGGTGGTTCCACTAGCCATCAGAACTGCTCCTCCCGGGTCACGATACGGGTCTTGCACGGGAGCTTGTGCTGCGCGCGGCGCAGTGCCTCGCGTGCGGTCTCCTCGTTGGGGTACGACATCTCGAACAGGATGCGACCCGGCTTGACGTTGGCCACCCACCACTCGACGGATCCCTTACCGGAACCCATGCGGACCTCGGCGGGCTTCTTGGTCAGCGGACGATCGGGGTAGATGTTGATCCACACCTTGCCGCCACGCTTGATGTGGCGGTTGATCGCGATACGAGCGGACTCGATCTGACGGTTGGTGACGTACGCGGGCTCGAGGGCCTGGATGCCGTACTCACCGAACGTCACCTTGGTGCCGCCCTTGGCCCCGCCACTGCGGCCGGGGTGGTGCTGCTTGCGGTGCTTGACGCGCTTGGGGATGAGCACTTCTCACGCCTCCCTGGTCTGATTCTGCGGAGCCTGGGCGGGTGCCTCGGCAGCCGAACCGGAACCGGCGCGGCCGGTCTCGGTGCTGGTGGCGGTGGTCCCCTGGGCGCCGGAACGACGCGGCCGGCCCGCGCCACGCTCACGGCGGGGTCCCCGGTCGGCTCCGCCGCGGTTGCTGGACTGGGCGTACTGGTCGGACTCGCGACGCCCGCCGACGACGTCACCCTTGTAGATCCACACCTTGACGCCGATACGACCGAAGGTGGTCTTGGCCTCGTAGGTGCCGTAGTCGATCTCGGCACGCAGGGTGTGGAGCGGGACGCGACCCTCGTGGTAGCGCTCCGAACGCGACATCTCGGCACCGCCGAGACGGCCCGAACAGACCACCTTGATGCCCTTGACCTGGGGCTGACGCATCGCGGACTGGATGCCCTTGCGCATCGCGCGACGGAACGCCACGCGGTTGGACAGCTGCTCCGCGATCCCCTGCGCCACGAGCTGGGCGTCGGCCTCGGTGTTCTTGATCTCGAGGATGTTGAGGTGGACCTGCTTCGCGGTGAGCTTCTCGAGCTCGCCACGGAGACGGTCGGCCTCGGCACCCCGGCGACCGATCACGATGCCCGGGCGGGCGGTGTGGATGTCCACGTTGACCCGGTCACGGGTGCGGGAGATGTCCACGCCCGAGATGCCGGCCCGCTCCATGCCCTTGGACAGGAGCTGACGGATCTTGATGTCCTCGGCGACGTAGTCCGCGTACTGCTTGTCGGCGTACCACTTGGACGTCCAGTCCGAGGTGATGCCGAGACGGAAGCCGTGCGGCTGGATCTTCTGTCCCATTTAGCGGGCACCTCCCTGGTTACGACGACCCCGGCCGGCGGAACCGGCCTTCTCGGGCACGCTGGTCACCTCGACGGTGATGTGGCTCGTGCGCTTACGCACGCGGAACGCACGACCCTGGGCACGCGGACGGAACCGCTTCAGGGTCGGGCCCTCGTCGGCGAACGCGGCCGACACGACGAGGGTCCGGGGATCCAGGTCGAGGTTGTTCTCGGCGTTCGCCATGGCGGACGCGAGGACCTTGCCGACCGGCTCGCTGGCGGACTGCGGGGCGAACCGCAGGATGTCCAGCGCGTCGGAGGCGTCCTTGCCCCGGATCAGGTCGATCACGCGACGCGCCTTCATGGGCGTGACGCGGACGAACTTGGCGGTGGCCCGGGCGGTGAGCTTCTGCTCCTCCTGCGCCGTGCCTTCGGCGGTCTTGCTGGTATCAGTGCTCATCGACGCTTACTCTTCCGATCGTCCTTGATGTGCCCCTTGAACGTGCGCGTCGGCGCGAACTCGCCGAGCTTGTGACCCACCATGGAATCGGACACGAACACGGGCACATGCTTGCGGCCGTCGTGGACGGCGAACGTGTGGCCGATGAAATCGGGCAGGATCGTCGAGCGACGCGACCAGGTCTTGATGACCTGATGGGTACCCTTGTCGTTCTGCGCGTCCACCTTCGCGAGGAGGTGTTCGTCGACGAACGGACCCTTCTTGAGACTACGAGGCATCCTAGTTTCCCTCCTTAGCGCTTCTTACCGGTGCGACGGCGGCGGACAATCATCTTGTCGCTCGCCTTGTTGGGCTTGCGGGTCCGGCCCTCGGGCTGGCCCCACGGGCTGACGGGGTGACGTCCACCGGACGTCTTGCCCTCGCCACCACCGTGCGGGTGGTCGACGGGGTTCATCACGACGCCGCGGACGGTCGGGCGGACGCCCTTCCACCGCATGCGGCCGGCCTTGCCCCAGTTGATGTTCCCCTGCTCGGCGTTGCCCACCTCGCCGATCGTCGCGCGGCAGCGGACGTCGACCCGGCGGATCTCACCGGACGGCATCCGGAGGGAGGCGTACGCGCCCTCCTTGCCGAGCAGCTGGATCCCGGCACCCGCGGCGCGGGCCATCTTGGCGCCGCCGCCGGGGCGGAGCTCCACGGCGTGCACGACGGTACCGGCGGGGATGTTGCGCAGCGGCAGGTTGTTGCCGACCTTGATGTCGGAACCGACACCCGACTCGACCTTCATGCCCTGCTTGAGGTTGCGCGGGGCGAGGATGTACCGCTTCTCGCCGTCCGCGTAGTGCAGGAGGGCGATGTTGGCGGTGCGGTTGGGGTCGTACTCGATGTGCGCGACGGTGGCGTCGACGCCGTCCTTGTCGTTGCGACGGAAGTCGATGACGCGGTACTGGCGCTTGTGTCCACCGCCCTTGTGGCGGGTGGTGATGCGACCGTGGCCGTTACGGCCACCGGTCTTGTGTAGTGGGCGAAGCAGCGACTTCTCGGGCGTCGAGCGCGTGATCTCGGCGAAGTCCGAGACGCTCGAGCCGCGACGGCCGGGCGTCGTGGGCTTGTACTTGCGGATAGCCATGAGGTTCTCTCGTCCTTAACTCGTCCCGCCGTCAGGCGGTCAGACCCGGGATCTCGATGGGCTTGCTGTCGGCCGCGAGGGTCACGATGGCGCGCTTGGTGCTCTTGCGCTGTCCGAACCCGGTGCGGGTGCGCTTGCGCTTGCCCTGACGGTTGGCGGTGTTGACGGACTCAACGGTGACGCCGAAGATCTCCTGGAGGGCGATCTTGATCTGCGTCTTGTTGGCGTCCGGGGCGACCAGGAACGTGTACACGCCCTGCTCGAGCAGGCCGTAGGCCTTCTCGGAGACGACCGGGGCGATGATCACGTCCCGGGGATCGGCGACGGTGCTCACTTGTCGGCCTCCTTCGCGGCGGTGTTCTCCGTGCCTGCGGCACGCTTGCTGGCCTGCGAGACGAACGCGTCCAGAGCCTCGACCGTGAACACGACGTCGTCTGCGTTCAGCACGTCGTAGGTGTTCAGCTGATCCGGGGCGATGGGATGGACGTTGTCCAGGTTGCCCACCGAACGCCACGCCGCGATGTCCTCGCGGCCCACCACGAGCAGGAACTTCTTGCGGTCCGACAGGCTCGCGAGGAAGTCCCGCACGCCCGCCGTCGACGGGGTCTGGCCCTCGACGACCTCGGTGACCACGTGGATGCGATCGTTCGCGGCCCGGTCGGACAGGGCCCCGCGGAGGGCGGCGGCCTTCATCTTCTTGGGCGTGCGCTGCGAGTAGTCACGCGGCTTGGGGCCGTGGACCGTGCCACCGCCGGTGTAGGCCGGGGCGCGGGTCGAGCCCTGGCGCGCACGGCCGGTGCCCTTCTGGCGGAACGGCTTA
>NZ_JAALDV010000514.1:0-1729 GCF_014145045.1 Dietzia sp. DQ12-76 | reverse complement strand
GATCGGCGGGCTCGGCGCCGTGGGACGCCACCTCGCCTCCTCCTTCCTCACTGCCGGGGCAAGCGTCACCCTGACCACCCGTCGTGACGCGGGAGATGTCGCCGCCGAGCTGGTCCCCCTGGGGGCGTCCGTGGTCACCTGGGACGGCCTCGACGCCACCGCCCTCGCCGAGATGGTTCGCGCTCTCCCGGCCGGCGGCCCACTGATCGTCGTGCAGTGCACCGGGGTGGTGGGCCGGGAGAGCTTCGCGACGGTCCAGGAGTCGGGGACGAAGACCCTCCTGGCCCACGATCGTGCGCGGGTCCAGGTCTGGCTCGCCCTCGAGGACGCGGTGGCGCAGCTCGGCGAGCGCGCCCCCGATGTCCTCGTGGCGATGTCGTCACTGGCCTCCGTCTCCGGTGGCTTCGGTCTGGCCGCGTACGCCGTGTCGTGCCGGGCTGTGGAACTGCGCTGCGAGAACGCCTCGCCGGCAGCGCGGACCCGGCGGATCGCGGTGGCCTGGGACGGGTGGCGGACGACCGACGCCGATGACGCCGCATTCGCCCGGAATTTGCTGAGACATGCGCTGGATCCGGACTACGCCTCGACGCTGCTGAGGCGGATCGCCGCCGGACCGTCCCGGGGAACGGTGATCGCCAGCCGCCGTCCGCTCACGATCGAGGGTGCGGATGTGGACCGCGCGACCGGCGCCGAAGTCTCCCTGCAGACCGCCGGAACACCATCGACCGTGGTCTCCCCGGGAGGCTCGGAGAGCTCGGACGGGCAGGAGGCCCGTGCGTCGCTCTCGCGTCTGTGCGAACTGTGGGCTGACGCGCTCGGCCTCCACCGGGACGAGGTCGGCGCCGACTCCGATTTTTTCGCCCTCGGTGGTCAGTCCCTGGCCGCGACACGACTGCTCGGCACTCTCCGCGACGAGCTGGGACTAGACCTGCGGCTGCGAGACCTCCTCGACGATCCGACGCCGGGGGGTGTCGCGGGAGCCGTCGTGTCGGATCCGGGTCGGGAGCAGGAGGACTCGTCCGGGGGCTCTGGCACGGAGGGTTCTGGCACGGAGGACTCTGGCACGGGGGGCGCGGGCACGGGGGATGCGGACATCGAGCCCGATCCCACAGACCCGGCGCCGTTGACGCCGGTCCAGCGTGCGTACCTCCTGGGCCGCGAGGACGACTACGGCATCGGTGGCGCGGCGTGCCACAGTTTCGTGGAGTTCCGTGCCCGTTCACTGGATCCGGATCGGTTCGAGGCCGCGTTCCGCACGATGGTGCAGAGGCACCCGATGCTGCGGACGGTCGTCGAGCTGGACGGGATGCACGAGGTCGACATCAGGCCCGAGGATTTCCGGCTCGACGTGACCGACCTGAGGCAGTCCGACGACCCCGAGACCGGGCTCCGGCGGTGGCGTGACCGCCTGTCGACGCGGCGCGCCCCGGCGTCACGGTGGCCGCTGGTCTGCCCGTACCTCGCGATCACCGCCGACGCGGTGCACGTGGGGTGGAGCGTCGACGTGCTGGTCTGCGACGCCGACAGCTTCGGCCTCCTGCACTCCGAGATGGGAGTGGTGTACCGCGGCGAGGACCCTGGCCCTGCTCCGCAGCGCACCTTCGCCGACCACGTGCGCAGTAGCGCGGCAGGGGGAGTCCCGGCTGGTCCCGGGCAGGACGAGGACCGCCGTTGGTGGGCGGAGCGGGCCGGACAGCTACCCGCGGCGCCCGAGATCACCGGCGGGGCT
>NZ_JAALDV010000513.1:0-2156 GCF_014145045.1 Dietzia sp. DQ12-76 | reverse complement strand
TGCTGGCGGGTGGGAGGCTCGTGCTCGCGCGCGACCTCCCCACCTGTACCACCTTCGGTAGTAACCCTTCCCCTACCACCTCCACCACCACTACCACCGGGGGTTCTCGGTGAATGGTTCTCGTTGAACGGTTCTGAATGGTTCTCGGTGAACGATTCCGAACCGTTCTGAACGGTTCGGGTGGAAGGGTCCAATTCGGTTCCCCCGAGAGCTGGCATCGTCTGATGGAGGGCCATATGCGCGGTCCGATAGGCCAGCGCCGACCCCTTGAGCTTCTCTCCCGCGGGGACAGTCTCGGGGTCGTCGGCGTAGCGCTCCCGGGCGATCCGTGCGAGCTCCGCACCGATGAGCGGGCGTAGTCGACGGGACCGCACCAGGAGTGCCGCGCGGCACGCAGAGGCCAACACGTTGGGCTTCTGGGCAACGCCGTCGCGGCGCATGAGGGGCCGGATGAACACCTCTTCTGTGTCGGTGTCGATGTAGGCGAACCGGGCCTGTTCGAGCTCGCGAGCGGCGGCCACGAGCCGGTCCTCGTCGAAGTCCGGGAGTTGCCGGATGAGCTGGCGGGGTTGCCAGGGTCCGGTGCCGGCTTGGGAGACGGTTGGGGAGACGACGAGGCGTAGGTAGACGCGGTCGGCGTCGGCCGACAGTGCGATGACCGCGGGGTCGTCGAAGTAGTCCAGGCCGAAGGTGGCGTAGCTACGTGGCATGAGGTGGTGCCTCCTCTATGAGCGCGAGTACGGCGTGGGTGAGGCCACGCAGCAGTTCCGGAGTGGGGTCTGCGGCGCCCCACGCGTCGAGTAGGGATTGCTCGGCCGCGGCCCGATGCTCAGCGGGGGTCACGGCGTGGCTCGCTTCATGAAGCAGATCCAGTGCGTCCTGCTCTGTCGGCCGGAGCGGTGCCCATAGAGCGGACGCTCAGGCGTGAGAGCGAGCACTTCAGCCACGGGGATCTGGTCCTCGTTCCACTTGAAGATCAACGTCCCATTCGGGCGGAGCACACGGAAGCATTCGAGGAAGCCCGCAGTCAGATCGTCGCGCCACGTGGGGAACAGTGCGCCGTACTTCGTCCTCGTCCAGGAGTTCTTTCCGAGACGCTTCAGGTGGGGCGGGTCAAACACGACGTGGTGGAAGGTGGCGTCCGCGAACGGCAGCTCTCGGAAGTCGGCCTGCACTCCCGGCCGTATGTGGACTGTTCGCCCATCGCAGACCTCAGTGCTCTCCACCCGGTTGTCGAGGAAGATCGCACGCTCGTCGTCGTGGTCAAACCACATCATTCGAGAGCCGGCGGTCGTGTCCAGAGCGACGATCTCGCCACCGTCACGCTGACGATCCGGGGCGGTCACAAGGTCACTCCCAGAAGTGCGGCGAGAGCGGCGACCTCGTCCCACCGGGTGGTGTCGCCGTCGTGGCGGTCAGGGTGGGCGATGGCGCGGGCACGCCTGACTAGACCCTTGTCCGTCTCGTTGCCTACGGCTCCGCCGATCTCCGAAAGCCGGTCCCGCGCCTCGTCCGCTGTCATCGTCGTGGCCGTGCTCTCGATCGCCCGCCAGCCGCGGTACTGCTCGCCCGACTGGGCGACGCCGTACCGGTTGATGCGACGCAGCGACTCCATCGTCAGGGCGATCGCCCGCAGGTTGTCCTGCCACCGCTCGAACGAGTCGCACGGGAACGACAGCGAGCCCTCGGATCCGTTGAACGACAGGATGACCCCGGGCGACCACGCCTTCGCGTGAGCCAGCGGGTAGCCGCGGACACCGAAGTCGGCCTCCGGGATGCACACCTGGAGCACGGCATCGTCGGCCTGGGCGTGCCGCAGCTCGTCGTCGAGCAACTGCAGGGTGCTCGACCACGGGGCCGAGAACGGCGACCGGCGCCGCTCCGCGGTCTCCTGGCCGAGCCAACGCTCGACAGGTCGCACGGTGAGGAAGTCGGGCCAGCTACTCACAGGACGGCCCTCTCGTCGCCCTCGGCCCGGAGCACGGCGTGGTCGGGGGTGCTCATCTTGTCTCCTTGCGGTTGTATGCCGGTGCCGAGGCGGGGCGGCCGGCGAGGATCCCGTCGACCCCGTTGCGGCGGCCCCGGTAGTGATCGCGAAGTTGCATGCATGCGGCGATGGCGGGGCAGGTCCCGCAGACGCGGCGAGCGGTAGCCAG
>NZ_JAALDV010000512.1:1440-5197 GCF_014145045.1 Dietzia sp. DQ12-76 | reverse complement strand
TCGACCCACCCGCACCCGCGGTCTGGCCCGGCCCCCCGTGCGGGGCGCGGCACTCGAACTTCTGCGCCGCCGCCCACTGGCGGTCCTGATCGGGGCGGCCGTGATCGCGGTCGCCGGATGGGCCGTCCCGCTCCTGGGGATCTCGCTGGCGGCGTTCCTCGTCCTGGATTCGCTGGCGGGGCTCGCCGCACGGCGGGCACGGGGCTGACCCACGCCGACGCCGATTCGCCCCGTGGCGAGCGAAAGTCTGGTCACGGGGCGACTCGCGGGTCTAGATTGCGGCCATGACAGTCACCGACGAGCTACTCGAGGCCGCCAGGGCCTATGCGTCCGATTTCGACAAGGGCGGCCTGCCCATGCCGCCCGGCCGCAAGACCGCCGTGGTGGCGTGCATGGACGCCCGCCTCAATCCGTACGGACTGTTGGGTCTGTCCGAGGGTGACGCGCACGTGATCCGCAACGCCGGAGGCGTGGTCACCGACGACGTCCTGCGGTCGCTCACGATCAGCCAGCGGCTCCTGGGGACCGAGGAGATCGTGCTGATCCACCACACCGACTGCGGCATGCTCACCTTCAGAGACGACGACTTCAAGGACCAGATCCAGGCCGACACCGGTCTGCGCCCGCGGTGGTCTCCGGAGGCGTTCGGCGACGTGGAAGGGGACGTCCGTCAGTCGCTCGCACGCGTCGAGGCGGATCCGTTCCTCCTGCACGCCTCCGCGGTCCGCGGCTTCGTCTACGACGTGGAGACCGGCGAGCTGCGCGAGGTCGCCCGCAGCCCGGAGTGAGGTCCGAGGGCCGCCCGCACCCTCAGGGCACGCGCAGGATCTGCACAGCTCGGTCTCATCACCATCGGTGGCGCGACGGCACTGTACTCACGGGGTGGCGCTGCTGGAATCAACGGTGATAAGTTCCTGCTCACCAATTGCCCCCCCGGGGCCAACGCCGGAAGGGGCGCGGTCGAGCATGGTTCACCACAGGATTCACCTCGGGAAGGCAGTGGGCGTCGTCGTCGCCGTGATCTGTCTGGCCATCGCCGCGGTGGTCTTCGCCGCGGGAGCGGCCGACGCCCAGGGCTCATCGCGGGACACGGGCAGCCTCGGGAGCCTGGCGGACACGGCCAGCCTCGGGAGCACAGGCAGCGCCGGGAGCCCGGGCGAGGACGCGAACCCGTTCTCGGTGAGTATGGGGGACGAGCACGCGTGCGCCGTCACGACTCTCGGCACGGTCGCGTGCTGGGGCCGGAACTCGTACGGCTCGCTGGGCGGTGGACCCACCGTCGCCCCCGGCACCATCGTGGAGGTGGCCGACCTCGTGGACGTCACCTCGGTGAGCGTGGGGGCCAACTTCTCCTGCGCGGTGACCCGTGCCGGGGAGGTCCGGTGCTGGGGTTCCAACTTCCTCGGACAGCTGGGGGACGGGACGCGGACCGATCGGTACACCCCCGTGCCCGTTGACGGGCTCTCGCGTGCGATCGCCGTCAGCACCGGCAACGCCCACGCCTGTGCTCTGCTGGTCGACCGGACGGTGGCGTGCTGGGGCGTGAACAACCTGGGACAGTTGGGGGACGGCACCACCGACACCCGGACGAGCCCGGTCCCCGTGGAGGAGTTGCGCACCGTGTCCTCGATCGATCTCGGACCCCTCCATTCGTGCGCTCGTCTCGAGGACGGCACCGCCCGATGCTGGGGCCGCAACGGGGAGGGGCAGTTGGGCGACGGCACCACCGACAACAGGCTCACTCCGACGCCCGTGGCCGGCCTCGATGACGCGGCCTCGATCGCAGCGGGCAGCAACCACACGTGTGCGGCTCTGACGGACGGCGGTGCCCGCTGTTGGGGACAGAATTACAACGGCGCCCTCGGCGACGGATCCACCACGGACCGCGTGGTGCCCGTGGCGGTGGACGGACTGTCGAACGTGGTCGCAGTGAGCGCGGGAGGCGCGCATTCCTGCGCGGTCCTCCGCGACGGCTCGGCGCGGTGTTGGGGTGCGAACTTCCTCGGCAACCTGGGCGACGGCACCTTTGACGACAGCCTCGTCCCGGTACCCGTAGAAGACCTGGCCGGCGCGACGGGGATCAGCTCGTGGGGCTCGTCCACCTGCGCGGCCCTGGATGACGATTCCATCAGGTGCTGGGGCCTCAACCACTACGGCCAGTTGGGCGACGGCACGACGGAGAACCGCCCCGGTCCCGTCCAGGTGATGGGGCTCCCCCGGTAGGGACGAGCCCGGCCGGTCACGGTTCCGACTCACCTCTGGTGTGTCGTACCTCACCCTGATACGGATGAGACACCTCCTCTTTCCCGAGGAGCGCCCCGACAAGGGAGGCACGCCATGTGCACCGGTCTCAGCCACACCACGAGGGACCACTACTTCGGCAGGAACCTCGACCTCGAGTACTCCTACCACGAGAAGGTCACCATCACGCCCCGGAACTTCCCGTTCGAGTTCCGGCGGCTCCCGCCGCTACCCACCCACCACGCCATCATCGGGATGGCCACCACCGCTGAGGGGTTCCCCCTGTATTACGACGGGACCAACGACCGGGGTCTGAGCATGGCGGGGCTCAACTTCCCCGGGAACGCGGACTACAAACCCGAGGCCCCGGGCAAGGCGAACGTCGCGCCGTTCGAGTTCATCCCCTGGGTTCTGGGCCAGTTCGACACGGTCGATCAGGTCGAGACCGCGCTGTCGGAGGTGAACCTCGTGGACATCCCGTTCAGCTCCGAGTTCCCCCAGTCACCGTTGCACTGGATCATCTCGGATCGTCACAGGTCCCTCACCGTGGAGAGCGTGGCCTCCGGTCTGCGCGTCTACGACAATCCGTACGGCGTGCTGACCAACAACCCGACCTTCGACATCCAGAGCTTCGGGCTGAACGACTACATGCATCTGTCGACGACCCCGCCCGAGAACCGCTTCTCCGAGCGGCTCGAGTTCGAGACCTACAGCCGGGGGATGGGGGCCATCGGTCTGCCCGGCGACCTGTCCTCGTCCTCGCGGTTCGCCAAGGCCGTCTTCACCAAGATGAACTCGGTCTCCGGGACGTCCGAGTCGGAATCCCTCAGCCAGTTCTTCCACATCCTCGGATCTGTCGCTCAGCAGCGCGGATGCGTGCAGGTCGGCGGCGACGACTCATACGAGATCACCATCTACTCGTCCTGCTGCAACGCCGACACCGGCGTCTACTACTACACCACCTACGAGAACAGTCAGATCACCGGCGTCGACATGCACGCAGCGGATCTCGACTCCGACGCCATCGTTGACTATCCCCTGGTGACGGGCCAGCAGATCGCCATGCAGAACTGAGCGCTCGCCGTCTCCGCGTCTTCTCAGCGAACCCTTCTAGGCTCCGACCCGCGGTGTCACGCAGGTGACGACGACACGGGTGTGACGCGCGGCCTGACGGGGTCCGCGGTGGAGGTGGGCGGCGATGCAGCAGCTACTCGGTGTGTCTCTTCTGGACACGCCGGCGTCGGCGACCCTGTGGGTACTCGTGGTGGTCGGCTTCGCGGGGCTGGCGGTCGCCGGCTCCACGGGCGTCAGGAGCGGCACCCGGGACCGACGCCGGTGGTGGAGGCGAACCCTGCCCTCGTGCGCGATCGCCGCCGCACTGGCGACCGCGACCGGCGGGTTCCTGGTCGAGGGGGTGTTCAAACCCATCCCGGACGCCATCCCTCGAACGGTGTACGTCTGGATCGCCGTGGCCCTGCTGGCGGTGATGCTCGCCGTGTCCTGTCTGGTCGGCGGG
>NZ_JAALDV010000512.1:0-1397 GCF_014145045.1 Dietzia sp. DQ12-76 | reverse complement strand
GAGGACCCGCCGACGCCCGTGGCGGGTGGCCGGGGTGCTGCTCACGACGGTGGCCGTGCTCCTCGGCGCCGGCGGCCACGTCAACCGCATGTACGCCGAGTTCCCCACCCTCGGCACCCTGATCGGGATTCCGGACCACCGGACCGTCCCCCTCGCCGACGTCCTCGGGTCCGATCCGACGGCCGTCGGCGACGACCTCCCGCCCGGGACCGCCGTGGAGGACGTGTGGACGCCCCCCGAGAACATGCCGACGAGCGGGGCGATCACCGAAGCGCCGATCCCCGGGACCACGTCGGGATTCGCGGCGCGGCCCGCGCAGATCTATCTGCCGCCGGCGTACTTCGCGCAGCCTCGCCCCCTCCTTCCGGTCCTCGTCCTGCTCGCCGGCCAGCCCGGCACCCCCGAGGACTGGGTGGTCTCCGGGAGGTTGCCGGTGATCGCGGACGCGTTCGCATCGCAGCATGCCGGGCTGGCCCCTGTCGTGGTGGTGGCCGATCCCCTCGGGGAATCGCTGAGCAACACACTGTGCGTGGATTCGCCCCGGGGCGACTCCCGGACCTACCTGACCGTCGACGTCCCGAGGTGGATCCACGAGAACCTGCAGGTCGCTTCCGGTCCGATGTCGATGGCGATCGGTGGGCTGTCCTTCGGCGGAACCTGCGCACTCCAGACGGCCCTGTCCGACCCGGACGTCTTCCCGACCTTCCTCGACATGTCGGGGCAGCCGGAGCCGACCATAGGAACCCGAGCCGACACCGTCGAGCAGTTCTTCGGCGGAGACGAGGCGGCGTTCCGCCGGAACAACCCCGCCGACCTGATGGCGACACGGCGCTTCCCCGGGATGGCCGGAGCGTTCGTCTACGGTTCCACCGACACCGAGTACGGCCCGGCGGCCCGGGAACTCTACTCAGCGGCGGTGGCCGCCGGTATCGATGCCCACCTCACCGAACTGCCCGGCGGTCACAGCTACGCCGTGTGGTCCGCGGGGCTCGAGCGCGAACTACCCTGGCTCGCCCGGAGAACGGGGCTCATCCGATGAGAACGACGGTCTCCACCGCGCGCCGGTACGCGGCCCGGGCATGGTCGACCTCTCCGGTCACCATCACACTGCTCGCCGTGATGTGGGTGGTGGCCGCGGTGACCGGCACGGCGACCTTCGGCCCGGGCCCCGAGTGGCTCGACCGGGTCGCGGCGGGGTCCGTGTCGCTCGGACACGGCCACCTCTGGACCCTCATCACGTCCGGGCTGTTCGTCTCCGGCCTCGGCGGTCTCCTCGCCTCCACGGCGCTACTGCTGGTGGCGGGGCCGGTCGCCGAGCGACTCCTGGGCGGGGCCCGCCTGCTGGCCGTGGCCCTCATCTCTCAAGTCGCGGGCGTTCTCGGCGGTGTCGGTCGCGA
>NZ_JAALDV010000511.1:0-1709 GCF_014145045.1 Dietzia sp. DQ12-76 | reverse complement strand
GGACCGCGTCAGCCAGGGTCGGCAGGGGCGCGCCGGTGTCCACGCGGACGACCTGGCCGGGTTGGAGCCGGGTCGGCTGCCGGGATCCCGCGGTGATCCTCCCGACGACGGGCAGACCGGCCGGCCCGGCGGACTTCTCACCCGGGTCGTCGGTCGGGCCACCGACCCGGATGTCGACACTGCGGACCGCGTACCCGTCGATCGCGGACTGGTCGAAGGAGGGCAGCGGGCGCTCGGCCACGACCTCTTCGGCACACAACAGCCCCTGCGCCTCCGAGATCGACACGCGCACCGGTCTCGGGGCGACCGCGGCCGCCGTCACCAGTGCGAGCTGTTCCTCGACGGAGCGCACCAGGTGTCCCCTTCCCGTACGAAAGTCGCTGACCGTGCGGCGGTGTCACGCCAGGCGTGGCGGACCGACCGCCGGGTCCTTGTGGGAGAGGGTAGCGCCCGCGTGGCGCCATCCCGTGACGCCATTCCGTGACGGCGCCCGGCCTCAGTGGTCGAGCCGCCCGGCGAGCCACTCGCGGAGCTCGTCGGCGTAGGCCGGGTTGTCCAGGGCGAAGTCCACGCAGGCCTTGATGTACCCGCCGGGATTGCCGAGGTCGTGCCTGGTGCCGTCGTGGACCACCACGTGGACCGGGTGGCCCTCGTTGATCAACAGGTCGATCGCGTCGGTGAGCTGCAGTTCCCCGCCGGCGCCCGGCTCGATGCGCCGGAGCGCGTCGAAGATCGCGCGGTCGAGCACATACCGCCCGGCCGCCGCGAGGTTGGACGGCGCGTCCTCGACGGCCGGCTTCTCGACCATGCCGCGGACCTGCTTGACCGCCGGGTCATCCGTGTCGGACACCTCGAACACCCCGTACGAAGAGACCTCCTCCGGGCTCACCTCGAACGCGCAGAGGACGCTGCCGCCCCGCTCCGCGCGGACCTGCGACATCCGGCCCAGGATCCCGAACGGCAGCACCAGGTCGTCCGGCAGGAGCACGGCGACGGCCTGCTCCTCGTCCCCGAGCACCGATTCCACCTGAGCGACCGCGTGCCCCAGGCCCAGCGGCTCGTCCTGGCGGACGTCCACCACCTCGATGAGCCCGGGGGCCCGCTGGACCTTATGCAGCAGGACGTCCTTGCCCCGGTCCGACAGCGTGTCCTCGAGAACCTGGTCCTCGGAGAAGTGCGCCATCACCCCGACCTTGCGCTCGGAGGTCACTATCGCGAGCCGGCCCGCCCCCGCCTCGGTCGCCTCCTCCGCGATGAGCTCGATCCCCGGGGTGTCCACCACGGGCAGCAGCTCCTTGGGAACGGTCTTGGTGGCGGGCAGGAACCGGGTCCCGAGGCCGGCGGCCGGGACGACCGCGGTGCGGAACTGCGAGTCGGGCGAGGTGGTGGACGTCATGCCGTACACCATAGACGGAGCACCCCGCCCCGACCTCCGGACCACCGGCGGCATGGAGGCCGCACGGTGACGGCACACTGGGGTGATGACACCGGACAAGTCCGCGGTACGCCGCGCGGTGCGTGCGCGCCGCGCCGCGGTGCCCACATCGGTGCGGACGGACCGGGACCGGGCGATCCGCGACCATCTTGCCTCCCTGATGACGGAGGGGATGGTGGTCTGCGCGTTCGTTCCCGACGACGACGAGGCCGGCGGAGCGGGCCTACCCGAGGCGCTCGCCCTGGCGGGGGCGCAGGTGCTCCTGCCGGTCTCC
>NZ_JAALDV010000510.1:341-2934 GCF_014145045.1 Dietzia sp. DQ12-76 | reverse complement strand
GCCGGTCCCGGAAATCGGCCGCTCGCACCGCAGTACTGCCCTCGGCCGACACCGGCGTCGTCGACGGCGTCGACGGCGTCGACGGGCCCGGCGTGGACGACGACATCGTCGCGACCACCGCCCGCCCGGCGGGATCCCGCGCAGCAGCGGACACAGCCGTTGTGCCGCAGACCAACTCCCCGTCCACCCACACCGCGGCGGACAGTGACGTCGACCGGCTCGATTCCCAGAAGCAGTTGCTCAACGGGGTCGAGTACACCCTGCCGCCCGTGAGCCTGCTGACCGCGGGAGACCCGCCCAAGGAGCGCAGCGAATCCAACGACCAGATGATCGAGGCCATCCAGGGCGTCCTCGAACAGTTCAAGATCGACGCCGCGGTCACCGGGTTCACCCGCGGGCCGACGGTCACGCGGTACGAAGTCGAGCTGGGCCCCGGTGTGAAGGTGGAGAAGATCACCGCGCTGCACCGGAACATCGCCTACGCGGTGGCCACCGACAACGTCCGGCTCCTCGCCCCGATCCCGGGCAAGTCCGCCGTGGGTATCGAGGTCCCCAATCTCGACCGTGAACTGGTCAGACTCGCCGACGTTCTCACCGATCCCAAGACCGCCACGAAGCACAACCCGATGCTCATCGGGCTGGGTAAGGACATCGAGGGGGATTTCGTCACCGCCGATCTGGCGAAGATGCCGCACCTGCTGGTGGCGGGTTCGACGGGCTCGGGCAAGTCCAGTTTCGTCAACTCGATGCTCGTGTCGTTGCTCACCCGGGCGACCCCGGACGAGGTGCGGCTGATCCTCGTGGACCCCAAGATGGTCGAACTGACACCGTACGAGGGCATCCCGCACCTGATCACCCCCATCATCACCCAGCCCAAGAAGGCGGCAGCGGCGCTGGCGTGGCTGGTCGAGGAGATGGAGCAGCGTTATCAGGACATGAAGTCGACCCGGGTGCGCCACATCACCGACTTCAACGATCGCGTGAAATCGGGCGCCATCACCACCCCGCCCGGGAGCGAGCGCGTCTACCGCCCGTACCCGTACATCGTCGCCGTCGTGGACGAGCTCGCCGATCTCATGATGACCGCGCCCCGGGACATCGAGGACGCGATCGTGCGGATCACGCAGAAGGCCCGGGCCGCCGGCATCCACCTCGTACTGGCCACCCAGCGTCCGTCGGTCGACGTGGTGACGGGTCTGATCAAGACGAACGTGCCGTCGCGCCTGGCCTTCGCGACCTCCTCGCTCACCGACTCGCGGGTCATCCTGGACCAGGCGGGGGCCGAGAAGTTGATCGGCATGGGCGACGGACTGTTCATCCCCATGGGAGCGTCCCGGCCGATCCGTATGCAGGGCGCCTTCATCACCGACGAGGAGATCCACGACGTCGTCGACTACGCCAAGAACCAGGCGGAGCCCGACTACGACGACACCGTCACCGCCGCCAAGGAAGAGTCCACGAAGGAGATCGACGGGGACATCGGAGACGACCTGGACGACCTGCTCGCCGCCGTCGAACTCGTGGTCTCCAGCCAGTTCGGGTCCACCTCGATGCTGCAACGCAAGCTCCGCGTCGGATTCGCCAAGGCCGGGCGCCTCATGGACCTGATGGAATCGCGCGGCATCGTGGGCCCCTCCGAGGGGTCCAAGGCCCGTGACGTCCTGGTCAAACCGGAGGAGTTGGCCTCGGTCATCTGGATGATCAAGGGGGGCACGCCGCCGCAGGAAGACGCCGACGAGCCGACCGGGAGCGAGACCCTCGACGAGGCGCCGGTGGGCTGAACGTCCGAAGGTCAGGCCAGCGCGCCGAACACGGGCATCCACCCCCGGACTGTGACCCCGGATACAAACCCACGCAGACAATGCGGGTCCTCGGCGACCAGGGAGCGGGCTGCGCCGGCGTCGTCCGCCTCGACGATGAGCAGAGCCCCGGACCCGTCGGTGTACGGTCCCACCGTTCGAATCGTCCCCGCCTCGACCTGGGCGGACAGCCACTCGCGGTGCGCGGGCTTGTTCGCCTCCCGGTCCTCCGACTGCTCTGGTTCGTACCGGTAGCTGACTGCGAAGAGCGGCATCGCTGGGGTCCTTCCCGATCATGGTGAGAGCGTTTTCGGATCCAGGGTATTGGCCCGGGTCTCGCTAAGGTGTGGGGGTGACACTTCCCTTCACCGACGACGGCCGCCCCGGTGCCGAGGTCCCCCTGCTCAACATCGCCAACGTGCTCACCGTCCTGCGAATCCTGCTGGTCCCGGTGTTCGTGGTCCTGTTCTTCGTCTCCGACGCCCAGGATCCGTGGTGGCGAGTCGGTGCGTTCGTGGTCTTCGCGCTCGCGATGGCGACCGACTACGTGGACGGGTACCTCGCCCGGCGCCTGGGCCTGGTCACCGACTTCGGCAAGATCGCCGACCCGATCGCGGACAAGGCCCTCATGGCCGCGGCCATGATCTCGCTGTCCCTGGTCGACGAGCTGTTCTGGTGGGTCACGATCGTGATCCTGGTCCGAGAGGTCGGGATCACCCTCTGGCGCCTGTTCGGTGTGGACCACGTGGTGGCGGCCAGCAAGGGCGGAAAGCTCAAGACCGTCACCCAGACTC